>NZ_BAAAVI010000034.1:67638-87547 GCF_039534445.1 Streptosporangium fragile
TGCGGCGGCCGGGGGGGGGCCCGGGGGCCGTGCGGAATGGAGCGAGCAGTGCAGGTCAGCAAGTACGGCTTCGGCGCGGCCCCGATCGGGAACCTGTTCTCGGCGGTGGGCGACGACGAGGCGCGGGCGGCCGTGGACGCGGCCTACGACGCCGGGATCCGGCTGTTCGACACCGCGCCCCACTACGGGCTGGGCCTGTCGGAGCGGCGGCTCGGCGCCGCCCTGGCCGGGCGGCCCCGCGACTCCTACACCCTGTCCACCAAGGTCGGCCGCCTGCTCGTGCCGGCCCCGGCCGGCGCCCCGGTGGGCCGGGACGACGAGGGCTTCGACGTCCCGGCCGACCTGCGCCGGGTGCGGGACTACTCGCGCGACGGGGTGCGCCGGTCGCTGGAGGAGAGCCTGGAACGGCTCGGCCTGGACGCGATCGACATCGCCCTGATCCACGATCCGGACGACCACTGGGAGCAGGCCGTCTCCGAGGCGTACCCGGCCCTGGCCGAGCTGCGCGACCAGGGCGTCGTCAAGGCGGTCGGGGTCGGCATGAACCAGGCGGGGATGCTCGCCCGGTTCGTCCGCGAGACCGGTGTCGACACGGTCATGCTCGCCGGCCGCTACACGCTCCTCGACCAGTCGGGCGAGGAGGAACTGCTGCCGCTGTGCCGGGAGCGGGGTGTCTCGGTGCTCGCCGCCGGCGTGTTCAACAGCGGCCTGCTGGCCACCCACGACCCGTCCGGCACCTACGACTACGCCCCCGCCCCGGGTGATCTGCTCGCCCGCGCCCGCCGGATCGCGTCCGTCTGCGAACGCCACGGCGTCACCCTTCCCCGGGCGGCCCTGGCCTTCCCGCTGCGGCACCCGGCGGTCGTCTCCGTCGTGGTCGGTGCCCGCTCCGCCGCCGAGGTCACCCGCAACGCCGCCCTGACCGCCGCCCCCGTCCCCGAGGACCTGTGGGCGGACCTGGCCGCCGAGGGCCTGATCCCCTGACGGGCCGCCCGCCCGGCCCGAGGCCGTCCTCATAGCCGCGCGAGCCCGGGAGAACGGCCGTCAGGCCAGGGCGTTGCGGAGCCACTCCTCGACCCCGGCGATGTGGACGGTCGCCCAGGCCTGCGCCACCTCCGGCTGACGGGCGGCGATGGCCTCGCAGATCGCGCTGTGCTGCTCGCGGGTCTTCTCCAGGGCGTTCTCCTGGGTGAGGCCGCGCCAGATCCGGGCCCGGGTGGTGGGGCCCGACAGGCTCTCGATCAGGGAGCACAGCACCGCGTTGCCGGAGCCCGCCGCGATGCGCTGGTGGAACTCCAGGTCGTTGGCGACGAGCTGCTCGACGCTCGGGTCGGGAGGCAGCTCGTCGAGAAGCTTGCGCAGTTCGGCCACATCGGACTCGGACATGTGCGTCGCGGCCATCGCGGTCGCCGCCGGCTCCAGGATCCGCCGGACCTGGAAGAACTGCAGCACGGTGTCGTCCTGGTGGAAGTCGACCACGAACGACATGGCGTCCAGCAGGAGCCGCGGCTCCAGGCTGGTCACGTAGGTGCCGTCGCCCTGGCGCACGTCCAGCACGTTGATCAGGGCCAGGGCGCGGACCGCCTCGCGCAGGGAGTTGCGCGACAGGCCGAGCCGCTCGGCCAGGTCGGCCTCCTTGGGCAGCCTGCTGCCCGGAGCGAGCTCACCCGTCAGGATCATCTGCTTGATCCTGTCGATAGCGGCGTCGGTGACCGCCACGCTGCACCGTCCTCGGGTTTCGACAGACATCGGATGTCTACGAGTGTAGGACGAACCTGACCGGGTCCGCTCCCGCCATGCGCCGAATCATCCCGCGGACCTCCAGCGTGCGCAGGTGGGCCGCCGCCTCCCCGGCCGCCATCCCGCGCAACATGGGCGGAAGCTCCTCCCACGGCCGGTTCCAGGTCATCCGCGAGGCGACCTCCCAAATGGTGAGCGGCTCCTGCGCCTCACCGAGCAGGGCGGTCAGCCGTCGGAGCTTCTCCTCGTGATGCACCCCGATCTCCGCCGCGCGGGCGGCCGTGTCCTGGAAGATCCACTCGTGCGCGGGCAGGGCCTCCAACTCGCCCAGCCCCTTCACCTTCTCCAGCGAGTCGAGGAAGTCGCCGAGCGGGTCGACGTCGGCGCGGTCGTACGGGTAGATGCCGATGTGCGGGGTGATCGCCGGCAGCACGTGGTCACCGGTGAAGAGCCGGTCGGCGTCCTCCAGGTGCAGGCAGACGTGGCCGGGGGTGTGGCCGGGGGTCCAGACCGTGCGGAGCCTGCGCCCGGGAAGGTCGACCAGGTCACCGTCCTGCAGGATCAGGTCGGGCACGGCGGGCGGGCGGGGCCGGTGCCCGGTCGCCTCCTCCACCTCGACGGCGCCCGCCCCGGCGCGGCGCAGCATGTCGGCCTGGAAGTCGCGGTGCGCGCTCTCCTCGAGGTCGTGCATGAGCCGGACCAGGGCGGCGTCGGCCTCGTGCATGGCGATCCACGCGCCGGACTCCTCCCTGACCCGCCCGGCGAGGCCGGCGTGGTCGGGGTGGAAGTGGGTGACGACCACGCCCCGGACCTCGCGCACGTCCATGCCCACCGCGCCCAGCCCCTCACGCAGCGCCAGCCACGCCTCCGGGTGGTTCCAGCCCGCGTCGACCAGCACCGGCCCGGCGGGTGACTCGATCGCGTAGACGAGCGTGTAGCCGAGCGGGTTGCCGGGAATGGGCACGGGCACGCTCCACACCCCGCCGCCGGCGTCGAAAGGGTGCTGCTCGCTGTACGGCCTGCGGCGGGACTTCAACGTGGTGCTCCTTACCGGCGCCGCTCAGAGGCGCTCAAGGACGGTCGCGGTGGCGAGCGCCCCGCCCGCGCACATCGAGACCAGCGCGGTCGAGGAGTCGGACCGCTCCAGCTCGTGCAGGGCGGTGGTGATCAGCCGGGAACCGGTCGCGCCGACGGGGTGGCCGAGCGCGATGGCGCCGCCGTTGACGTTCACCCGGTCCATGTCCGGCTTGTGTACCGACGACCAGGATAGGACCACCGATGCGAACGCCTCATTCACCTCGAACCTATCGATGTCGGCCATGCTCATCCCCGTGGCGGCCAGGACCTTGGCGGTCGCGTCCACCGGCCCGTCCAGGTGGTAGTACGGCTCCGCGCCGACCAGCGCCTGGGCGAGGATCCTGGCCCGGGGGCGGAGGCCGTGCCGGGCGGCGGCCTCCTCGCTCATCAGCAGCACCGCCGCCGCTCCGTCGGAGATCTGCGAGGCGGTGCCCGCGGTGTGCAGGCCGCCCTCGCCCAGGACCGGTCTGAGGCCGGCCAGCCCCGCCACGGTCGTCTCGCGCAGCCCCTGATCCCTGTTCACCGTGCGGGTCTCCCCGGTGGGCTCGCCGTCCTCGCCGAGCACCGGCGCGGTCACCGGGACGATCTCCCGGTCGAAGCGGCCCTCGGCCCACGCCCGGGCGGCGAGGTGCTGGGACCGCGCGCCGAAGGCGTCCAGCCGCTCACGGGTCAGCCCGCGTCGCCGCGCGATCCGCTCCGCGGCGGTGAACTGGTCGGGCATGTCGATGGACCAGTCGTCGGGCCGGGGCTGGGCGGGGAGCACGTTGGAGCCGAGCGGTGCCCGGCTCATCACCTCGACGCCGCAGGCGACGCCGACGTCGATGACGCCCGCCTGGATGAGCGCCGCGGCCAGGTGCACCGCCTGCTGTGCGGAGCCGCACTGCGCGTCGACCGTGGTCACCCCGGTCTGGTAGGGCAGACCGGCGTAGAGCCAGGCGTACCGCCCGACGTGGCCGCCCTGCTCGCCCGCCTGGGTCACGCACCCGGCGAAGACCTGGTCCACGGCGGCGGGGTCGACGCCCGCCCTGGAGATCAGCCCGTCGAGCGCCGCGGCGAGCACCGCCTGGGGCTTCAGCCCCGCGAGCCAGCCGTTGCGCTTGCCGATGGGGGTTCTCACGGCCTCGACGATCACTGCGCCCATACGATCTCCTCGCCCGCCGGCTCCGGACGCCCGGCTGCGAGCCCCCGCAGAACCGCCCGCCGCGCGCCGCTCCAGAATGTCGCTCTAGTCGTCCTCCGATTGTGACTGTAACGGGTTCTAGTTTCAGGTGGAAGGCGGGGGGCCGAAATCGGCGAGGAGGCGCTCGGCGGCGATCTCGATGCGGCGCTGGATCTGATCGTAGGTGCGGCGGCCGCGGAGCATCTCCAGCAACTCGTGCACCCAGACGCTGGACAGCGAGCCCGCGAGGGCGAACTGCTCCTCGGTGGCGGTCTCGGCGGTCAGCCCGGCACCGGCGACGCGCAGGAGCAGCCCCGCCATGCGGTCGCCGAACGGGGTGTCGACCTCGGCCATGATCAGCGAGCGGATGAGCGCGTCGGCGAGCTCCGGCTCGCGCATCAGCCCGCGGGTGGCGCGCATCAGCACGTCGACCGCGCGCCCCGCGGCGGTGGCGGAGCTCGGCGGGCGCCGCTCGATGCTGCTCTCCAGCAGATCGATCTCCTCGCCCACGACGGCGACGACGAGATCCATCTTCGAGGGGAAGTATCGGTAGAGCGTGCCCAGCGCGACTCCGGCGCGCTCGGCGACGGTGCGCATCTGCATGGCCTCCACCCCGCCGCGCGAGGCGAGGGCGGCGGCGGCCTGGACGATGCGCTTGCGCCGCTGGTGCTGGCTTCTGGTGCGGACGCCGGCGGAGGCCGGGTCGCCCGGGGCGGCGGGAGCCGCTCTGCCGCCGGCCGGGGCGTGCGCGGCGGCGGTGTGCGGGGTGGCCGGCACCTCGGTGGTCACATGCGGGGTACGCATGAGAACACGTTATCTGATTTCCGGATACTCCGATGGGTTACTCGCCGGTCACAAGGATGGCCCGTCCTTACACGCAATATGCCGCAAAGCGGCCAGGCGGTGTCATGGTGTCACCGGGTGCCCCTGGACACGGAGTAGAATCTGTTCTACTTTTCGGATCGGCGGACCTGAGCATCGCGGCAGGAGGCGCTATGTCCGAGGAGACGCTGGCCGGGTTGCTGGAACGGCGCGCCGGCGACGACCGGCCCGGCCTCCTCTTCGAGGACCGGGTGTGGAGCTGGCGCGACTACGTCGGTGAGTGCCGGGACCGGGCCGCCCGGCTGGACGCCCGCGGCCGCGGGCTGCACGTCGGGGTGCTCTTCGACAACGTCCCGGAACTGCTCTTCCTGCTGGGCGGGGCCGCGCTCGCCGGACACGTGATCGTCGCGCTGAACACGACCAGGAGCCCCGCCGAGCTGGCCCGGGACGCGGACGCCACGCACGTCGGCCTGATCCTGCACGATCCCGCCTACGCCGGTCTCGCGGCCGAGATCTCCACCCTGCGGAGGGCGGGCCCGGTTCCGGACCCGGAGCCGCCCCCGGGCGAGGCCGCCGGGGCGACGGCCCCCACGGTCCCGTTCCCCGCCCCCGAGGGCGAGGCCGCGGCGGGACGGCCCGCCCGCGGCGAGGTACGCGGGGACACGCTGACGATGCTGATCTTCACGTCGGGGACCTCGGGGCGGCCCCGGGCGGTCAGGATCACGCAGCGGAAGATCGCGGTCCCGGGCGTCAGCCTGGGCGCGATGCTCACGCCCGACGACGTCGTCTACTGCTCGATGCCCCTGTTCCACTCCGGGGCCGTCATGGCCGCGTACGCCCCGGCGGTGGCCTCCGGGGCGGCGCTGGCGCTGCGGCGGAGGTTCTCCGCCTCGGGCCTGATGCCCGACGTCCGGCGCTACGGGGTCACCTACCTGCACTACGTGGGCAAGGCGCTCTCCTACGTCCTCGCCACCCCCGCCTCGCCCGGGGACCGTGACAGCACCTTGCGAATCGCCTTCGGCAACGAGGGGAGCGCCACCGCGACCCGGCGGTTCGCCGAACGGTTCGGGTGCCGGGTGATCGACGCCTTCGGCTCCACGGAGACCGCGATCGCGATCACCCCCGACCCCTCGGGACCGCCCGGGTGCCTGGGCCGGCTCCCCGAGGGCGTCGAGATCCGCCACCCCGGCACCGGGGAGCGCTGCCCGGCCGCGGTCGTCGAGGGCGGGCGGCTGCTCAACGGGGACGAGGCGATCGGCGAGCTGGTCAACACCCGCGGGCTCGGCCTGTTCGACGGCTACTACAACGACCCCGAGGCCGACCGCGAACGGATCAGGGAAGGCGCGTTCTGGTCGGGTGACCTGGCCTACGCGGACGCGGAGGGCTACGTGTTCTTCGCCGGGCGCGGCACCGAGCGGCTCCGCGTGGACGGGGAGAACCTGGCGGTCGCGCCGATCGAGGCGGTCGTGCGCGAGTTCCCCGGCGTGGTCGAGGCGGCCGTCTACCCGGTCCCGGACGCGGCAGCCGGCGACCAGGTCATGGCGGCCCTGGTGACGGCGGACGGGTTCGACCCCGACGCCTTCGCCGCTTTCGTCTCAGGCAAGGACATCGGGCCCAAGGCCGTCCCCCGGTACATCCGGATCAGCGGGGAACTGCCGCAGACCCCCTCCCACAAGGTCGTCAAGCGGATCCTCGTCGCCGAGGCCTGGCACACCGCAGACCCCGTCTGGTGGCGGCCCCCCGGAGAGACGGGCTGGCGGCTCCTGACCCCCGACGACATCGCCCGCATCGACGACGAGTTCATCCGGCACGGCCGAGCACCCCTGGAGCGCTAGTGGACTTCAATCTTGACGAGACACAGACCGACCTGCGCAAGCTCGCGGCGGACCTGCTCGGCCGCGAGGTGACCACGGCCAGGCTCGACACCCACGAGGCGAGCGGCGCGCCGTACGACGCCGGGCTGTGGAACTCCCTCGCCCAGGCGGGGCTGCTGGGCGCCTGCCTGCCCGAGGAGGCGGGCGGGGCCGGGTTCGGGCCGGTGGAGATGGCCGTCATCCTGCGCGAGGCCGGCGCCCACGTGGCCCCGGTCCCGCTGGAACAGAGCCTGGTCGCCGCGCAGGTGATCGCCCGGTACGGCTCCCGCGAGCAGCGCGAGGAACTGGCCCCGCTCGCGGAGGGGGAGATCGTGCTGACCGCCGCGCTGAACGAGCCCGGACGCGACCTCGGCGCCGCGCCCGCGACCACCGCCCGCGAGCACGGCGGCGGATGGGTGCTGGACGGCGCCACCGGCACGGTCCCCTACGCGGCCCAGGCGGCGGCGGTCCTGGTCCCCGCCGACACCGGCGACGGCGTCGGCCTGTTCCTGGTCGACCCCGCGTCGGCGACCACGCGGCCGGTGCCCGTCTCCACCGGCGAGCCCGCCGCGGCGCTCACCCTGCGGGACACCCCCGGGCGGCCGGTCGGGGCGGCCGACGGGCGGGCGGCCGACGGGCTGCGGCGGCTGGCGCTGGCCGGGATCGTCGCCGTCACCTCCGGCGTGCTGGCCGGGGCGCTGGCGCTCACCACGGAGTACATCAGGACCCGCCGGCAGTTCGACCGGGCGCTGGCCGAGTTCCAGGCCGTGACCATGCAGATCGCCGACGTCTACATCGCCGGCCGCGCCCTCGACGTGGCCGTGTGGTCCGGGGCGTGGCGGCTGGCTCAGGGCGCCGACGAGGAGGCGGAGGCGGACCTGGCCGTCGCCGCCCTCACCGCGGCCGAACCGGCGCTGGCGGCCCTGTACACCTGCCAGCACCTGCACGGGGGGATCGGCGTGGACGTGACCTACCCGCTGCACCGCTACTTCGCCTGGGGCCGGCACCACGCCCACCTGCTGGGCGGCCCGGAGGCCCGGCTCGACACGATCGGAGCACTCGTCTGATGCTGATCGACCTGACCCCGGACCAGAAGAGACTCCGCGACGAGCTGCGCGAGTACTTCCGGTCGTGCCTGACCGCCGAGGACCGCAAGGAGATCGCCGCGGACCCGTTCGGCCACGCCTACATGGAGCACTGCCGCCGGCTCGGCCGCGACGGCAAGCTCGGCCTGGGCTGGCCCACGGAGTACGGCGGCGGCGGGTACGGCCCGCTCGAGCAGCAGATCTTCGCCAACGAGATCGCCCGCGCCGAGGTGCCGTACCCGATCATCACGGTCCAGACCGTCGGCCCGACCCTCATGCAGTACGGCACACCGGAGCAGAAGGACTTCTTCCTGCCGCGCATCCTGGCCGGGGAGTGTCACTTCGCGATCGGCTACAGCGAGCCGGGGGCCGGGACCGACCTGGCGTCCCTGCGCACCACCGCGGTGCGCGACGGCGACCACTACGTGGTCAACGGGCAGAAGATGTTCACCTCCGGCGCGCACTACGCCCAGTACATCTGGCTCGCCGCCCGCACCGACCCGCGGGCCAGGAAGCACCGCGGCATCACGATGATGATCGTCGACTGCTCCGACCCCGGTTTCTCCTGGACCCCGATCACCACGATGGACGGGCGGCACCACACCAACGCCACCTACTACTCCGACGTGCGGGTGCCGGTGGACATGGTCGTGGGCGAGGAGAACAAGGGCTGGGACCTGATCGTCAACCAGCTCAACCACGAGCGCGTCACCCTCGGCCCCGCGGGCAACATCGCCCACACCTACGACCGTTTCCTGGCCTGGGCCCGCCGCACCGGCCTGGTCGAGGAACCCGCCGTGCGCCGGGCGCTCGGCCGGGTCTACGCCTACCTCCGTACCAACGAGCTGCTGAACTGGCAGGTCGCGGCCAACATGGACCTCGGCTGGCTGGGCGCTCCCGACGCCTCGGCCACCAAGATCTACGGCTCCGAGCGACTGCAGGAGGTCGGCCGGATCGTCGGGGAGGTCCTGGCCCGCTTCGGCGACCCGTCCGACCCGGAGACCGCGGACCTCATGGAGCGGGTCGACCGCGGGGCCAAGGGCGGGCTCGTGCTCACCTTCGGCGGCGGCGTCAACGAGGTCCAGCGCGAGCTGATCGCGATGCTCGGGCTGAACCTGCCGAGGCCGCCGCGATGACGGCGACGGCGGAACCGGGCACCCTGCACGAGCGGCTCACCGCGCTGGCCGAGCGGCAGATCGCGGCGGGGGAGACCGCGGGGCTCCCGGCGACCGACCCGGTGAACCTGCCGATGATCCGGCACTGGGCCGACGCCATGGGGGACGGCAACCCGCTCTACACCGACCCCGAGGCCGCCGCGGCCGGAGTGCACGGGGAGATCGTCGCGCCCCCGGCGATGATCCAGGTCTGGACCATGCCCGGCGTGAACCGGGGCGCCCGCAAGGAGAGCACACCGGTCGACGACGTGCTCGCGACGCTGGACGCGGGCGGCTACACCGGCGTGGTCGCCACCGACTGCGAGCAGACCTACCACCGCTACCTGCGGCTCGGCGACCGGCCGGCCCCGGCCACCCGGTTCACCGGGCTGTCCGGCCCCAAGAAGACGGCCCTCGGCGAGGGCTACTTCGTCACCTGGAACGTCACCTGGTACTCCGGCGGCGAGGCCGTGGCCGAGATGCTCTTCCGGGTGCTGAAGTTCCGGCCCCGGGGTTCCGGCGGCGCGCGGGAGCGGCAGGGCTCCGGCGGCGCCCGGGACCGGTCGGAGAACGGCGACGCCCAGGAACGGCCGGGGAGCGGCGGCGCGGAGGAGCGGCGGGAACCCGCGCGGGCGCGCGAGCCGTACCCGCTGCGGCCCGCGGTCAACGCCGACACCGCCTTCTTCTGGGAGGGCGCCGCCGCGGGAGAGCTCCGCATCCAGAAGTGCGCCGACTGCGGCCTGTTGCGGCACCCGCCGGGGCCGGTCTGCCCCTCGTGCCGCTCGGCCGCCCGCACGTACGTGACCGCGAGCGGCCGGGGCGAGGTGTACAGCTACGTCGTCCACCACAACCCGCCGGTCCCGGGACTGCGGACGCCTTTCGTGGTCGCAGTGGTGGAACTGCCGGAAGGGGTGCGGATCGTGGGCAACGTCGTGGACTGCCCCGCTTCGGAGGTGGGTATCGGTATGCGGGTACGTGTGACGTACCGCCGGATGGACGATGAGCTGATCCTGCCCGTGTGGGCCCCGAGGGAGGCGTGATGCGGACGCTCACCGAAGACGAGGTCCGCGTCGGCGCCGCCCTGCCGGAGCTGGCCGTGGCGCTGACCCCCACCCTGATCGTCTCCACCGCGCTGGCGACCATGGACTTCACCCCCGTCCACCACGACGTCGCGGGCGCCAGGGCGCAGGGGTCGAAGGACATCTTCCTCAACATCCTGACCACGATGGGCCTCGTCGAGCGCTACGTCACCGACTGGGCCGGTCCCGAGGCGATCATCCGCGGCATCAAGGTCAGGCTCGGCGTCCCGGCGTACGCGGGCGACCGGCTGACCTTCACCGGCTCGGTGGCCGCGCGGGAGGACGGCGCGTTCACCGTCGACGTCCGGGGCCGGGTCAGCCTCGGCGACCACGCCTCCGGCACCGTCAGGTTCTCCCTCCCCGGCCGCTGACCGCGACCTCTCGCCCACCCCCCTGTACGAAAGGCTTCATCAGCGTGGTCTCCTTCCCGGGGAGTACGGCCGTCGCCGGCATCGGCGCGACCGAGTTCTCCAAGCAGTCGGGGCGGTCCGAGCTGCGGCTCGCCGCCGAGGCGGTGTTCGCGGCCCTCGACGACGCGGGTCTGACGCCCTCGGACGTCGACGGGTTGGTCACCTACACCCAGGACGCCAACCAGGAGATCGCCGTGGCCCGCGAGGTGGGCATCGGCGACCTGACGTTCTTCTCCCGCGTCCACTACGGCGGCGGCGCGGCGTGCGGCACGGTGCTGCACGCGGCGATGGCCGTCGCCACAGGGGTCGCCCGGACCGTGGTCTGCTACCGGGCGTTCAACGAGCGCTCCGGGCGAAGGTTCGGCCAGCCCGACGCCCGGATCGGCGGTGAGCCCTCCTCGCAGGGCCTGGAGCTGAGCTGGCACATGCCGTACGGGCTGATGACCCCCGCCGCCTGGGTCGCCATGTTCGCCCGGCGCTACATGCACACCTACGGCGCCACCTCCGAGGACTTCGGCCGGGTGGCGGTCGCCATGCGCAGGCACGCGGCCACCAACCCGGCCGCGTGGTTCCACGGGCGCCCGATCACCCTGGCGGACCACCAGGCCTCGAAATGGATCGTGGAGCCGCTGCACCTGCTCGACTGCTGCCAGGAGAGCGACGGCGCGGTGGCCCTGGTGGTCACCTCCGCCGAGCGGGCCAGGGACCTGCGCAGGTCACCCGTCCTGATCACCGCCGCGGCCCAGGGCGCGGGCGCCGGCCAGATGATGATGACCAGCTACTACCGCGACGACATGACCGGCCTGCCGGAGATGGGGGTGGTCGGCCGCCGGCTCTGGGAGCAGTCCGGGCTCGGCCCCGCGGACGTGCAGACCGCGATCCTGTACGACCACTTCACCCCGTTCGTGCTCACCCAGCTGGAGGAGCTGGGCTTCTGCGGGCGGGGGGAGGCCCGCGACTACGTGGCCGACGGCGGCATCGAGATCGACGGCCGCCTGCCCGTCAACCCGCACGGCGGCCAGCTGGGCGAGGCCTACATCCACGGCATGAACGGCGTCGCCGAGGCCGTCCGGCAGGTCCGGGGCACCTCGGCCAACCAGGTCACGGGGGTGCAGAACGTGCTGGTCACGGCCGGGACCGGAGTCCCCACCAGCGGGCTGGTCCTGTCGGCCGGTTGACCGGGCGCTCCCGGCCGTCTCCCCGCGGGGCGGGCCCGGGGGCCTGCCGGGTCGCGTTCGGCGGCCTGCCGGCCCCGGCCGGCTCACCTGCCACCTGCCGCGACCCCGGCCGCCGGGGCGTTCGCGCCGGGCGGGGGTCCGGTGTCACGCGGCCGGGCGGGGGTCCGGTGTCACGCGGCCCCGGTCCCTTCCCGGCCCCGGTCCCTTCTCGGTGGGAACCCGGCCGGAGTCCGGCCGGTGGTTCACGGGGTGGCGATCATGGGGACCGCGAAGAAGACGATCATGGCGATCGTCACCGCGATGAGGAAGCCGATCAGCTCCCAGGCCCAGTCGTGGTGGTGCCTGGCCTTGGCAGGAGCCTTGTGTTTGTGCCGCCCGCGGCGGCCCGTCCGCCTGGGGGACGTGGCTCGCGCGGAGCGGGAGACCGCCGTCCCGGCCGTCTCCGCCTTCTCGAACGTCCCCGCCCCGCGGATCGCGCCGGGTTCCTCTGCGGCGGCCCCGCCCGAGTCCCGCCCGGTAGCACCGCCGAACCCGGATTCGAGTCCGGTCGCCGTACCGGATCCGAAGAGCCGCGCGGCCGCCGTACCGTCCCACGCGAGGTGAGGGGCGGGACCGGGCTCCGGGGTCTCGTCGGTCAGGTCGTCCCGCATGATCCAGCTGGGCAGGCGCAACGGCGAGCGACCCGCCTGAGACCGGGGGCCGTCCGCGGGGGCCTGGGCGGTCGGAGACGGAGCGGGCGGGGTGGTGCCGGTCGGAGGCGGAGCGGGCGGGGTGGCGTCCCGGGAGGTCCGGGTGGTCGGAGGCGGAGCGGGCGGGGTGGTGTCCCGAGGGGCCTGCGAGGACGAGGGGACGGTGCCCTGAAGGTCGGCGGCGGGCGAGAGATCCCGTTGCGCGACCCAGCCGGGAAGGCGCAGCGGGTCATGCCCGTATCCGTGCCCCTGCTCATGGCCGTGCCCGCGCTCACGCCGGTGGGTGCGCTCGTGCTCGCGCTCGCGCTCGGCGAGGGCGTCGATCTGGTCGATCTGCAGGGGCCAGCCGGGCAGGGGACGCGCGGGCGCCGGATCGTCCAGCACGTCCCCCAGAAGCGGCGCATCGCCGTGGGCCGGCACCCCCGGCACCCATGCCCGCTGCGGGACCTCCGGTGCCGGCACGGGCTCCGGCGGCTCCGGCGTCCATACCCGCGCCGGGGTCTCCCGCGCCTCCGTCACGGGTTCCCGCGCCTCCGTCACGGGTTCCCGCGCCTCCGGCGCGTCCGGGACCTGCTCCGGCGTCCCCAGGACCTGCCTCGGCGTCCCCAGGGCCTGCTCCGGCGTCGCCGGGACCACCGGTGTGCCGGGCGTCGCGACGGGGGAGTCGGTCTCGCCGCGCGGGGCGGCGGCGACCAGCCTGTCGGTGCGGGCGCGGGCGGCCCGCGCCTCCGGGGTGAGCGGGCGGAACAGGTCGTCGCGCGGTGGGGCGTCGTCCAGTACGTCCCCGGGGATCGGGGCGGGCATCGGCGCCGCCCCGCGCGGCCGGGGACGCTGGAGCCTGCGGCGGCGGGGCCGGACGGCCGCCTCGTCGAGGGCGCTGAGCACCGGGCCGCGGAGCTTGGGCATCGGCTCGGTGCTGGCCTCGTGGGCGGAGACCTCGTCCGGGTCCGGTGGCGCGAAGGGATCGGGGAACCGGTCCTCCGTCACGGGATCCGGTGCGGTGAACGCGGCGCCGGCCGGGAGACCGTTCACGGGAGCCGCGGGGAGATCACCCGAGGTGCCGGCCGGGAGACCGGTCGCGGGGCCGGCGTCGGCGAGCGGCACCGGCCACGCGGGGGTCGTCGGCCACAGTTGCTTGACCAGCGGGGAGGGGGAGCGCGGCGTGACGACGGGAGCGGCCGGAGCCTGGGGCCCCAGCAGGGCGGCCCGCAGGCTCGCCGGCGGGACGGCCCAGGGGGCGAGGTTGAGCACGTCGCGGACCGGGGCGACGGTGAGGGCGCCGAACACCTCCGTCAGGTGGCCGGGGATCCGCGCCGACGCCAGGGCCGTGGTCAGTGCCCGGGCGAAGCGCCGGCAGGCGCTCACCGTCAGCTCGTCGGCGGTGTCGGAGGCCACGTCGAGCACCCAGGACAGCTCGGCGGTGTTCAGCTCGCGCACGCCCGAGAGGTACAGCACCTCGCGCTGGTGCGGGCGCAGCTCGCGCAGGACGCGGTCGACGAAGGCGGTGGCCGGGTCCAGGTCCGTGCGGGGCGGCGAGTAGACGATGTCACGCAGGTAGATCTCGCGACGGGCGAGCGCGTACAGCGCGGCGCGCGGCGGCTCGGCGTCGGAGACGCCGGACAGAACGGCCGCCAGCACCTCCGCGGCGGAGCCGGCGTCGCCCAGCTGGTCGTGGCAGTAGGCGAAC
Source organism: Streptosporangium fragile (assembly GCF_039534445.1). NCBI lineage: Bacteria > Bacillati > Actinomycetota > Actinomycetes > Streptosporangiales > Streptosporangiaceae > Streptosporangium > Streptosporangium fragile. The sequence continues at coordinate 81,572 of NZ_BAAAVI010000034.1, forward strand.
AGTCCTGCGGCGTGGCGGTCGTAGAGCTCGGCGATCAGTTCGCCGCGCGAGCGCTGACCGAGGAGCTGTTGGGTCACGGGACCGGACTTCCTCTGGTGGTTCGGCGATCGGTGGGGAGCGGGGCGGTTGTGACGCCTGTGACGTCCGGTGCCAGAGGGATCAACTCCAGCATTGCGGGTAATCATGTCAACTTGAGGGCACCTCCCGCACTACCGAATGCCCATTTGACGAGAAATACACATGTTGATCTCTCCTGGCAAAGCCGGAAAGACAGATCGGATAAGAGGGGCATAGGCTGACCTGTGCGGGATCATGGGGCGGCTGAGGCAGAGGAGCCGTAACCCTGCGGAAACAAGAGGTTGCGCATGATCACATTCAGCGGTGTCACCAAGCGATACGCCGACGGGACCGTCGCCGTGGACGACCTGAGCCTCGAAGTGCCCACCGGGGAGATAACGGTCTTCGTCGGTCCCTCCGGTTGCGGGAAGACGACGTCCCTTCGCATGATCAACCGAATGATCGACCCGACCGGGGGCCGGATCCTCCTGGACGGTGCCGACGTCACGACGATCGACCCGCCGACGCTGCGCAGGGGCATCGGCTACGTCATCCAGCAGGCCGGGCTCTTCCCGCACCGGAAGATCGTCGATAACGTGGCGACGGTGCCCTACCTCCTCGGCTGGGACAGGAAGAAGGCCCGCGACCGGGCCATGGAGCTGCTCGAACGCGTCGGGCTCGATCCCAAGCTGGCCGGCCGCTACCCTTTCCAGCTCTCCGGTGGCCAGCAGCAGCGCGTCGGCGTGGCCCGCGCGCTGGCCGCCGACCCGCCGGTGCTGCTGATGGACGAACCGTTCAGCGCCGTCGACCCGATCGTCCGCGCGAGCCTGCAGGAGGAGCTGCTCCGGCTCCAGGCCGAGCTGCACAAGACCATCGTGTTCGTCACCCACGACATCGACGAGGCCGTCAAGCTCGGTGACCGGGTGGCCGTCCTCCGCGTCGGCGGCCGCCTGGCCCAGCTCGACACCCCCGCGACGCTGCTGGCCCGGCCCGCCGACGACTTCGTCCGCGAGTTCCTCGGCCGCGACCGCGGGATCCGGCGGCTCTCGTTCATCTCCTCCGCGGGGATCCGGCTCCGCACCGACCTGCTCGTCCCCGCCTCCGCCGACGTGTCCTCGGTGCGCGACGCCGACGGGGCGTGGCTGGCCGTCGTGGACGCGGAGGACCGGCCGCTGGGCTGGGTCGCGGCCAAGGACCTGCCCGGCTCCGGTACCCCCGCGGACGCGCAGCTCGCGCCGTACGGGACGTTCGTCGCCGGGCGCGACTCCCTGCGCGTCGCGCTGGACGCGACGCTGCTGTCCCCGTCCGGCAGCGCCATCGCGGTGGACGGCGCGGGGAAGGCCGTGGGCGTCGCCACCCGCGAGGCCCTGGACGAGGCGCTGGCCGCGGTCGCCGGAGACGCCCGTGGTTGAGGAACCGCTGGTCCGCTGGGACTGGATCGGGCGCAACTGGCCCGCGATCCAGGGCCTGCTGGAGGACCACGTCGTGATGGCGCTGGTGCCGATCGTCGTCGGGTTGCTCATCGCGCTCCCGCTCGGGCTGGCCGGAGCCCGCTGGCGCTGGCTCTACCGGCCGACCGTCGGCGTCATGAACGTGATCTACTCGCTCCCCTCGCTGGCCGTCTTCATCGTGCTCATCCCGATCACCGGCCTCGCGACCCGCGCCACCGTCATGGTCCCCCTCACCTTCTACGCCCTGGCGGTGCTGATCCCGGCGGTCGTCGACGGGCTGACCTCGGTCCCGGACCACGTGCGCCAGTCCGCGGTGGCCATGGGGTTCACCCCGCTGCGGCGGCTGCTCCGGGTCGAGCTGCCGATCGCCGTGCCGGTCGTGCTGGCCGGGCTCAGGGTGGCCACGGTCTCCAGCATCAGCCTGGTCAGCGTGGGCGCGCTGATCGGCAGGGGCGGGCTCGGCTACCTGTTCATCGACGGCTGGCAGCGGCAGTTCTACACCCCGATCGTCGTCGGCATCGTGCTGGTCGTGGCGCTCGCCGGGCTCGCCGACCTGCTGCTGGTGCTGGCGCAGCGCTTGCTCACCCCCTGGGCGCGGGCGAGGGGGGCCGCGTGAACTGGCTGATCGACTTCTTCGGCGACCTGGCCAACTGGTCCGGCCCCGAGGGCATCCCCGCCCGGCTCCTGGAGCACCTGGAGTTCGCCGGGCTCTCGCTGCTCCTGGCCATGCTGATCGCGCTCCCCCTGGGGCTGTGGATCGGCCACACCGGCAGGGGCGCCCTGCTCGTGGTGCTCAGCGCCAACGCGGCGCGGGCCCTGCCGACGCTGGGCCTGCTGGTCCTCATCGTGCTCCTCATGGGCGTCGGCACCATCGTCCCGGTGCTCATCCCGCTGGTGGCGCTGGCCGTGCCGCCCATCCTGGTCAACACCTACGAGGGCATCCGCGGAGTGGACCCGGACCTGCGCGACGCGGCCTACGGCATGGGGTTGCGGGGCGGGCAGGTCCTCGGCCGGGTGCTCGTACCGGTGGCGCTGCCGCTCATCCTGCTCGGCCTGCGCCTGGCCGCGATCCAGGTGGTGGCGACCGCGACCGTGGCCGCGTACGTGGGCCTGGGCGGTCTCGGCCGCTACATCATCGACGGCCTGGCGACCAAGAACTACCCGAGCACGATCGGCGGGGCCGTCCTCGTGGCGCTGCTGGCCCTGATCGTCCAGCTGGGGTTCGATCTGGTGCAGCGCATCGCGGTCTCCCCGGGGGTGAGCCGGCGCCAGGACATTCGATAGTCTTCTCTACCCCCCGTTTTAGAAGGGAATAGCACGATGAAGCGCCTGTTCAGCAGCGCGGTGGTCATCCTCTCCGCGGTGTTCACCCTTACCGCGTGTGGCGGCGGAGACCCGCTCACCAGCGCCTCCGCCAGCCCGGCGAACTCCGGCTCCGCGCCCGCGGCGGGGGGGAAGGTCATCGTCGGATCGGCCAACTTCCCGGAGAACGTCCTGCTGGCCGAGATCTACGCCCAGGCCCTGGAGGCCAAGGGCGTGCAGGTCGAGAGGAAGCTCAACATCGGCAGCCGCGAGGTCCTCTACGACCAGATCAAGAGCGGCGGTCTCACGATCCTTCCGGAATACGTCGGTTCGCTCCTCGCCTTCGTCGACAACACCAGCACCGCGAAGAAGAAGGACGAGGTCGTCGCGGCACTGAAGGAGAAGCTCCCGGCCGAACTGGAGATCCTGGAGCCCGCCGCGGCCGAGGACAACAACTCGCTGACCGTCACCAAGGAGACCGCGGCCAAGGACGGTCTCACCACGATCGAGGACCTCGCCAAGGTCGCCAAGAACTACGCCGTGGGCGGCCCGCCGGAGTTCAAGAGCCGCCAGGAGAAGAACTTCAAGGACACCTACGGCCTGGAGTTCAAGGAGTGGAAGAAGACCGGTGACGCCACCGCCGACGCCATCAAGGGCGGCACCGTCCAGGTCGGCAACGTCTTCACCACCGACCCGAAGATCATTCTCAACGACCTCGTCTCCCTCCAGGACACCAAGAGCGCCTTCGCCGCCGAGAACATCACGCCCCTGGTCAACAAGGCGGGCGTGAACGACACCGTGAAGACCACGCTCAACGCCGTCTCCGCCAGGCTCGACACCGCCGGCCTCGTCGCCCTCATGAAGCGCGTCGCGGTCGACAAGGACGACGCCGCCACGGTCGCCAAGGACTGGCTGACCCAGAACGGCCTGGTGTAGCCGGGTCGGTGACGCTCCGAGATCCGGCGGGGCCGGCCACGGTCCCGCCGGTCGGCGGGACCGGTCGGCCGAGGGCCCGGGTTGTCCGCTCTGACGGGCGTGCCGGGTCGTGGTCCCGTCGGGTTGTCCGCTCTGACGGGCGTGCCGGGTCGCAGGCCCACGCGAGGGCCGTTCGGCCGCACCACGGACGCGAGACGGGGACGTCCGGAGCACGCCGGTTCTCGCCTGGACGTATCCGATACGCAGTGTTTCCCCGGAGGAAACCGGATCGCGGCTACGGTGAACCCCGGGGGCGCATCATGAGGGCATTCATCTGGGCGGCCGCGCTGGTCATGGCCGCCGGTTGCGGCGCCACGGCCGGGAACGCGACAGAGCAGGCGCAGGGGGCCACGACGGCGGGGAGCCCGGCGCACCCGAGCCCGACCTCGCCTCACTCGAGCCCGAGCCCGGTGCACCCGAGCCCGAGTCCGACCCCCGTGCAGGCGGCTCCGACCCAGGTGAGTCCGGACCAGTACCGCATCCTCACCGATCAGTGCCGGTACGCCGACACGGCGCGGCTGCGCGAGGAGTGCCGGTCGGCGGTCGAGCGCGAATACCGGGTGGGGAAGGAGAACCCCGCCCTGGACTGCCGGAGGTACTCCGGGACCAGCGTCTGCGGGCCGCTCCCGCTCAGCGAGCGGGAACGCCGGTGCGTCGCGGACGCGGTGGCCGCCGGGACGACACCGCGCCGGGCCGAGGTCGAGTGTTACACGGGCTTCTGAGCACCCCGCTTTCCGGAATGATGACCCTATGAGCGAGTTCACCGAGGCCATGGCCCAGGTGCCGACCGGAGTGACGGTCGTGACCGTCAAGGACGACCGCGACGACGTGGGCACCACGGTCGCGACCTTCACCTCCGTCTCGCTGGACCCGCCGCTGGTGATGGTGAGCATGAACAACACCGGCTACCTCAACGAACTGCTGCTCCGCCAGGACCGGTGGGCCGCCAGCGTGCTGTCGGCCGGGCAGAGGGCGATCGCCAGCCGCTTCGCCACCTCCGGCCGGCCCGGCGCCCGGCTCCTGCTCGCGGGCACGCCGCACCACCGCGGCGCGCTCAGCGAGGCGCTCGTCGTGGACGGCGGCGTCACCGCCGTGGAGGCCGAGACCGTCAGGGTCGTCCCGGCCGGCGACCACACGCTCTTCATCGGCCGCGTCCTCGGGATCGACTACGTCGACCCGTCGCTCCAGCCGCTGACCCGCTACCGGGGCCGTTATCGTTAGCGCGCGCCCGCGGGATGACGTCCTCAGATCTCCCCGGCGCGGACCGCGGACCCGAGCGGGCCGGTCGGTGAGCGGCTTCCTCACCCGGCACGGGCGGCGCGTCGGCCTGCCCGCGTGACTCCCCGTGGACGGCTGCCCCCGAGGACCGTCCGCCCCGTATCACCGTGCCCGCCGGGGGAAAAGTCCCGTCCGGGGCCTCGTCCGTCGTCAGGGCGATCCGATCTTCCCCGCCGGGGGGACATCGACACGGGACGCGAGCCTCAAGTCGTTTCCAGTCGTTCCCAGTCGTTCCCGGATCGTTCGTCTTCCGTCTGATCATTGCGGTCGTCTCCGGCCGATGTCTCACCGCGGCTTGTGATCTCCAAGTAGTGGCCGTCACCAGGGCCGAAAGCCTTCCGGGGAAGGTTTCGCGCGACCTGCCGCCGACGGAACGGGAGCAGGCCGGCAAGGAGTTGCCAGAAGCCGCCAGCCCTTTTCAAGAGGGCGTCCGTAGCGTTGCCGGACATCAGGGATGCCCGGAGGCGCCGCCCACGGCACGCTGTTCCGGTTGTCGACGCAGGTCACGAAGGCCGACGTCGACGACGGGCACGTGCCGGCCGGTTCCGTACGGGGGAGCTGAGGGCCGCCCACGGGGGAACGGCCGATCAGCGCCGATCCCATCCGATGCGGGGGTCGTCGAGCGACGGCGTGAGGGGGTGCGGAGACGTGAGCGAGAGCGCGGTCGGGGGAGTGCGTCCCGGTGGCGAACAGCACTTGCTGGAGGACGTCGTCCGAGCGGTTCTGGAGCGTGAGGCGAGCCGGGCGGCCGGCGCGGTGGATTCCGACGCCGACGAGACGTTTTCCCCCGGAGCGCATGCCCCGGGGGCGCAGACCGTGGCCGGTTGGGGGATCCGTCGTCGTGCGCCGTGGACGTACCTGACGCCGCCGGACGCGGCGACCCGGGACCAGGGCTGGAAGCTGCACGTGTCGG
>NZ_BAAAVI010000035.1:0-86006 GCF_039534445.1 Streptosporangium fragile
ACTCTCGCGGTCCGCTCCCGGTGGGTGTCCGAGGCGGCCCCGCACTTCACCGCCGACCCGGGCGGGTGGCTCGCGCAGGTCATCCCGCCGCTGCCGTCCCTGGCGCTTCCCGCGCCGGACGAGACGGCCCATGTCCGCCCCCGGGCGGGTGATCTCTCCCTCGACCGCTGACGGTGTCCTCGCCGCGGTCGACGCCCGCCTCGGTGACGACGACGCCGGTGACGACGACGTCGGCGACGTCCTGAGGCGGGCACCCGGCGAGCCGGACCCGGCCGCCGAAGGCACCTGCTCCCGGCAGCCGGGGCGCGATGCGTCCCGCGCGAGTGCTCGATACTGAGGCCGTGAATCTTTTGGTCTGGGTCGACGGCTGGCAGATGGAATGCTGCGGCGCGTCGTTCCGCGTCGGGTCGCGGATCGCGTGGACACTGGGTCCCGCCGACGCCGACGCCCTGACCCCGGTGCTCGGAGAGAACACCGCCGCCACCGTCGACCGGGTCGAAGACCATCACGGCGACCTGCCGGAAGACACCCCGGCCACCGAGGCGACCGTGACCGCCATCACCGCGGTGCACTGCCGGTACGCCCCCAGAGCGCATGACGACCCCCGCACCCTGCACCCGGTCAACGATTCGGCTGTCTTCTCCGCGGTGACCCACGCCGACGGGCGGACGCCGGACCTGGGCGAACTGCAGTTCGTCGGCTACCTGGTACGCCTGGCCGCGCCTCGTCGCTGACGGGCCGCCCACCCCGCCGCCGCACCCGCCGCTCCGGCCGGTTCCCGCGACCCGGGGTGATCCCGGCGGGCCCGGATCGGGTGCTCCGTCACGCCCCGTCCGGGACGCTCACCACGGCGACGGGACAGTGGACGTGGTGCAGGACCCCGTGGCTGACCGATCCCAGCAGGGCCGCGCCGAGCGCGCTCCGCCCCCGCGACCCGACCACGACCAGGTCCGCGGTGGCGGAAGCCTTCTCGATCGCCGGGACCGGATGGCCGCGCACCACCGTCTCCACCACGTCGACCTCGGGATACTTCTCCCGCCACGGGGCCAGCGCCTCGCGGGCGAGGCGCAGCTCGGTGACGGAGATGTCCTCGACCAGCGGCGTGTAGGCGATGGCCCCCGGCCCCAGGACGGGCATCTGCCAGGTGTGGACCGCGTGCAGGCCGGCGGCGCGCCGGTAGGCCTCCTCGAAGGCGTACGCCAGCGTCGCCGCCGAGTGGGCCGAGGCGTCGAACCCGACGACGACCTCGCCGCGTGTCTCCCGGGGGCCGCCCTTGACGACCACGACCGGCGCCGCCGCGTGGCCGGCCAGGGCCAGGGAGACCGAGCCGAGCACCAGCTCGGCGAACCCGCCGCGCCCCCGGCCGCCCACCACGACCTGCGCGGCGTCCTCGGCCTCGCGCCGCAACACCTCGACCGGCCGGCCGGCCTCCAGCCGGGTGTGCACCTCGGTTCCGGGCGCCCGTTCGCGCGCCGTGCTCTCCGCCGTGTCGAGCAGGCCCTGGCAGTGCTCCAGGATCGAGTCGCGAAGGCCCGGCGGCGTGCGCACCGGGATGTCGTAGGCACGGGGATCGTACGCGTGGACGATCCGCAGGGCGCACCGGCGCCGAGCGGCGTCGGCGGCGGCCCATTCGACCGCTGCCAGCGAGAACGGCGAACCGTCCGTACCCACCACCACGTGTGCTCTCATGTCATCCTCCTTGCCCGTTTTTGCTCCCTTCCTTGCCTCCTGCCGACGCCTTCCCGGCTACCGGGTCTTCCCCTCCCGACCATCCCGATAGCCACGAATGACCTGGACATTTGGGACTTCCGGCTCTGTGGCGCGGGCCGGTCCGGCGGTCCAATGGAAGGGGAAGGAATCCCGAGGAGGCTCGGAGGAACCCATGAGCATGCCCATGCGCCGCGAGCAGCGCGGCCTCATCCCCGACCTGTTCGACTGGCTGGAGCTCCCCTTCGCCGCGCTGCGGCCATCGATGGCGCCCACGGCACAGCCCATCAAGTTCGAGGACTACTTCAAGGACGACCGCTACGTGCTGCGGGCCGAACTGCCGGGGATCGACCCGGAGAAAGACGTCGAGATCACCGTTTCCCACGGGGTTCTGACCGTCCGCGCCGAGCGGCGCGAAGAGCAGAGGGATCAGCGCCGGACGGAGTTCCGCTACGGCTCCTTCACCCGCTCGCTCACACTACCCCCCGGGGTGGACGAGAACGACATCAAGGCGACCTATGACAAGGGCGTCCTGGAGATCACCATCAAGCTGGCCGAGGCCAAGGAGGAGGGCAGGCGCATCCAGATCGAGTCCAAGCCGCAGACGTAGCCTACGTTCCGGAATCCGGGACGTGGTCCGGCCGGCCGGGATGGCCCCGCTGCGACCGGTGCACCCTGCGCCCGCCGCCCGGCCGGCCCTTCTCATGACACTTCGGACCGGCGCCGCCAAGCGGACATTAGACGCCGGGAAACCGATTGATCATTATTCTGCGAATAAGTCAGGAGATCCGCTATCGTAGGAGCATCGCATAACTTTCTCAAGGAGTATCGGGATGGCAAAGCAGATTCAAGAGATTCTCATCGACGACCTGGACGGCGGGCAGGCGAACGAGACGGTCGCTTTCGCGCTCGACGGCACCTCCTACGAGATCGACCTGTCGGGTGAGAACGCGAAGAAGCTGCGCGATGCCCTTGAGCTGTTTGTTGCCAACGCCCGCAAGGTTGCTTCCGAAAAGCGCCGGAGCCGCCGCGGAAAAGCCGTTCTGACACGGGAAAAGGCCGCGGAAATTCGCGAGTGGGCGAGGCGGCAGGGGTTGAACGTCAGCGAGCGCGGGCGGATCGCGAGCACGGTGGTGGAGCAGTACGAGGCGGCGCACTAGCAGCCCGGCGACGCCCCACCGGGCGGTCTTCCCGCCCGGCGAAGGGCACCGTCACCGACGCCCGCCCCACCGGCGTGCTCGTGCGCGTCCCTCCCGGTCCGCGGAGCGCACCCGCAGGCCGCGCCCCGGCCGGACACGCGGGTCACCGGGCCGGCGACCCGCCGAGCAGAGCCCCGGCCTCCCCGTACGGCCCGGGCCCGCCCTACGGACCCGGGCGCTACAGGCCCAGGCGCTCGCGGACCACCGCCGCGGTGAGGTCGGCGCCGTAGACGGGCGTGCCGGGCTGGTGGCGGCGACCGCCGTCGGCCAGGCCCCCGACGTCGACCGGGTCGAAGCCGATCTGGTCGATGAGCTCGGCGACCACCCGCTTGGCCCGCTCGTCGTCACCGGAGATCGGGATGGCCAGCCGGTCGGCGGCACCCGGGGCCCGCCCGTCGTTCAGCAGCCGCTCCCAGTAGATCGCGTTGAACGCCTTGACCACGTGGGCCTGCGGCAGATGCGCCTGCAGCAGTTCGCTGGAGGTCGTGCGGTCGGCGTCCAGTTCGGGGAAGGCCCCGTCGCGCTGCGGGTAGTAGTTGTTGGTGTCGATCACCGTCGCGCCGTCCCGGACCGAGGTGGGGACCTCCCGGTAGCGGCCCAGCGGGACGGAGACCACCACGACGTCCCCGAAGGCCGCCGCCTCCTCGGCGGTGACCGCCTTCGCGCCGCCGCCGAGTTCCCTCTCCAGTTTCCGGAGGGTGTCCGGCCCCCGGGAGTTCGAGACGACCACCTCGTGGCCGGCCCGGGACAGCAGCCGGGCGAGGGTTCCGCCGATGTGCCCGGCGCCGATCAGTCCGATCTTCATTGTGCCGTCTCCCTCCGCGATCTCTTCCCTGTGATCGGTCGGTAACGCCGCAGCTCCCCCGGCTATTCCGGGGCGGAGCGGGCGGTACCGCCGGCCTGGATGCCGTCGAGGAGGTAGCCGAGGCCGAGGGCGAAGGCGGTGTCCCAGTCGTCGCCGACGAGGGGGCCGTGGGCGGCGAGGGTGGGATAGCGGTCGCGGCGGGCCGCGAGGTGCTCCCGGGCGGCCCGGCTCGCCTGTTCCTCGTCCCGGGCCTGCCAGGTGGCCTGCATCAACGCCGAGCCGATGACGTAGTTGGACAGCCCGTACGCCGCGGCGGTGAGATGCGGTTCGGCGAATCCGGCCGCGAGCAGGGTGGCGTGCAGGAACTCGCTGCGCTCCAGGACGTTGGGGCCGAGCAGCGGGCGGCCCAGCAGGGCCGCGGACCAGGGGTGGGCCAGGAGAGCCGATCGCCATCCGCGGATCAGGGCGGTGACGTCCTCCCGCCAGTCGCGGGACTCCCCCCTCGGGAGCTCGACCTCGCCGAACACCGCGTCAAGGGCGAGATCGAGGATGTCGTCCTTGGTCTTCACGTGCCAGTACAGGGTGGTGGAACCGGTGCCGAGACGCTCGGCGAGCCGCCTCATGGTCAGCCGTTCGGCGCCCTCCTCGTCCAGCAGGGCCACGGCCTCCTCGACGATCCGGTCCCTGCTGAGCGGGGCCGCCTCGCGCTGCGCCCGGGACGGCCGCAGCCACACGTCCCCCGCCGTCGCCTGTCGCGCCTGACTCTCGTTCACGGCGAAGAGTCTAGTATGTTGTTCGAGTACCGGAACAACGATCCGGTACCGGATCAACGATCGAGTCGGATGGCGTCCGAGGACGGCGGGGCAGGCATGGGGCACATCGAGGTGGATCGCCTGACCTACGTGCTGCCGGACGGGCGCCTGCTGCTGAACGAGGTGTCGTTCCGGATCGGCGAGGGGGCCAAGGCCGGGCTGGTCGGGCCGAACGGCGCGGGCAAGACCACGCTGCTGCGGCTGATCGCCGGGGATACGCGGCCGGCCGGGGGCCGCGTGGTCTCCTCCGGTGGGCTGGGGGTGATGCGGCAGTTCATCGGCAGTGTCCGCGACGGCCGGACCCTGCACGACCTGCTGCTTTCGGTGGCGCCCGACCGGGTCCGCGCGGCCACCGCCGCCCTGGAGCGGACGGAGTCGGCGATGGCGGCCCGCGACGACGAGACGACGCAACTGGCCTACGCGCAGGCGCTCGCCGACTACGGCGACGCGGGCGGGTACGACATGGAAGTCGTCTGGGACACCTGCACCACCGCCGCCCTGGGCCTGCCCTACGACGCGGTCCGGGACCGTCCGGTGAACACCCTGTCGGGGGGCGAGCAGAAACGCCTCGTCCTGGAGGCGCTGCTGCGTGGCCCGGACGGGGTCCTGCTGCTGGACGAGCCGGACAACTACCTCGACGTGCCCGGCAAGCAGTGGCTGGAGGAACGGCTGCGGGCCACGGCCAAGACCGTGCTGCTGGTCTCCCACGACCGGCAGCTGCTGGCAGGCGCCGCCGACCGCATCGTGACGGTGGAGGCACGCGGCGTCTGGGTCCACGGCGGAAGCTTCGCCACCTACGCCCAGGGCCGCCGGGACCGCGCCGCCCGGCTGGAGGAACGGCGCCGCCGCTGGAACGACGAGCACGCCAGGCTCAGGCGGCTGGTGCGCACCCTGCAGCAGACCGCCGCCGGCAACGACGCGGTGGCCTCGGCCTACCGGGCCGCGCGCACCCGGCTGAGCCGCTTCGAGGAGGCCGGTCCGCCCGAACGCCCGCCCAGGGAGCAGAACGTGCGGATCCGGCTACGCGGCGGACGCACCGGCAAACGCGCCGTCGTCTGCGAGAACCTGGAGCTCACCGGCCTGATGCGGCCGTTCGACGCCGAGATCTGGTACGGCGAACGCATCGGGGTGCTCGGCTCCAACGGCTCGGGCAAGTCCCATTTCCTCAAGCTCCTGGCCGAGGCCGCGGACGGCGCGACGCCCACGGTGCGGCACAGCGGATCGGTACGGCTGGGTGCGCGGGTGGTGCCCGGCCGCTTCGTGCAGACCCACACCCGGCCGGACCTGCACGGCCGCACCCCGGCCGACCTGGTGATGACCGGCCACGCGCTCACCCTGAACGAGGCGATGGCCGCGCTGGCCCGCTACGAACTCGCCCCCGCCGCCGACCAGCGGTTCGAGACGCTGTCCGGCGGCCAGCAGGCCCGGCTGCAGATCCTGCTCCTGGAACTGTCCGGCGCGACGCTGCTGCTGCTCGACGAGCCGACCGACAACCTGGACCTGGCCGGCGCCGAGGCCCTGCAGCGGAGCCTGGCCGCCTTCTCCGGCACCGTGCTGGCCGTCACCCACGACCGCTGGTTCACCGCCGACTTCGACCGCTTCCTCGTCTTCGGCGCCGACGGCACCGTCTACGAGAGCGCCGAGCCGGTCTGGCACGAAGGCCGGGTCGACCGGCTCCGCTGAGGGACGGCGGCGGGCCGCTCCCGAGCGCCGCGGGCCGGTCACTCAATCCTCCCGGCCGGTCCGTGCACCTTCGCGCCTTCGCGACGTCCCGGACGGCCGCGACCCGGCGCCCCCGGTACGGCCTTCCGGACGGCCGCGCTTCCCGTGATTCACACAATGTGATTCTTGGAGAAACAGATGAATGGCGCCGAGCGGTCGCCGAGTATGCCATCGCGGTGCGGACGACCGAAAAACGACCGGCCCGGCGTCCGGGCGTGGGCCGCGTTTTCCGGAGAGCGCGCACGGCGCCCCGCCCCCGAGAACACCTGGGCCCGTCACGGGAAACACGAGACCGTTCCCGGGAACGCGAAGGCCGGTACACCAGGAGATTCCGGGCGACGATCCGGGACCGCAACCAGGGAAGATCCGTGCGAATCCGGACTACGCCGGGAAACGTCGGAACCGGCCTCTCCGCACGATTCCACCACGGAGCCGCCCGCCCCCCGCCCGCACCGCCTCCCACACCCTCTCGAATATCCTCATAATATTAATCTTCATAAGACGACAGATAATCGGAAGACCGATTTCCGCCCCGCGCTCCGGTGCCTCCCCACCGGTTCCGGGCCCCTTCCCACCGGCCGGGCGGTTTCCGGCCGGCGGGAAATCGGACCACGCCGGGACGGGCGCGACCCCCCGCGCGAAAGGCGCGTCCGCTTTTCCGCTTTTCCCCGCGGGCGCGAATACCTCAGGACCCGGGGTTGCGGCAACGGGGCGGCGTCGGGTTAATGTCGGGAGGACCGAACGCGGGAGCCCGGCGCACCGGGCTGAGAGGGCGGCTGACGCAGCCACCGACCGCTTGAACCTGACCGGGTAATGCCGGCGTAGGGAGTCGTCCAATGGTTTCACCTGCCCGCAAGATCTATCTCAGCGGCTCGCGCCCGGACATCCGGGTGCCGATGCGGGAGATCTCGCTCAGCAACGGGTCCGGCGTCGTGCTCTATGACACCTCGGGGCCCTACACCGATCCGGCGTACGCGCCCGACCTGAACCGCGGCCTGCCGCGGCTGCGGGCGGCGTGGCGTTCCCCCGCCGCGGCGCCGTCCTCCGACACGTCGCCGTCCCCCGGCACGTCGCCGTCCTCCGGGCCCGCTGTGCAGTCCCACGGGACGACGCAGCGGGCCCGGGCGCGGCGCGGTGAGATCACTCCGGAGATGGAGTTCGTCGCGGTGCGCGAGGGCGTCACGGCGGAGTTCGTCCGCGACGAGCTGGCCGCCGGCCGGGCCGTGCTGCCCGCCAACGTGAACCACCCGGAGAGCGAGCCGATGATCATCGGTCGGAACTTCCTGGTGAAGATCAACGCCAATATCGGCAACTCGGCCGTCACCTCCTCGATCGAGGAGGAGGTCGAGAAGATGCGCTGGGCCACCCGCTGGGGCGCCGACACGATCATGGACCTGTCCACGGGGTCGCGGATCCACGAGACTCGCGAGTGGATCCTGCGCAACTCCCCCGTACCGGTCGGGACGGTGCCCATCTACCAGGCGCTGGAGAAGGTCCGCGGCCGGCCCGAGGCGCTGACGTGGGAGATCTTCCGAGACACGGTGGTCGAGCAGTGCGAGCAGGGCGTCGACTACATGACGGTGCACGCGGGTGTGCGGCTGCCGTACGTGCCGCTGACGGCCCGCCGCAAGACCGGGATCGTCTCGCGCGGCGGCTCAATTCTCGCGGCGTGGTGCCTGGCCCACCACGAGGAGAACTTCATCTACACGCACTTCCGCGAGCTGTGCGAGATCTTCGCCTCCTATGACGTGACCTTCTCCCTGGGCGACGGGCTGCGGCCCGGCTCCATCCACGACGCCAACGACGAGGCCCAGCTGGCGGAGCTGCGGACGCTGGGAGAGCTGACGCACCTCGCCTGGGAGTACGACTGCCAGGTCATGGTCGAAGGACCCGGCCACGTGCCGATGAACAAGATCAAGGAGAACGTCGACCTGCAGATGGAGCTCTGCTCCGAGGCGCCGTTCTACACGCTCGGCCCGCTGACCACCGACATCGCGCCCGGCTACGACCACATCACCTCGGCCATCGGCGCGGCGATGATCGGCTGGTACGGCACCGCGATGCTGTGCTACGTGACCCCGAAGGAGCACCTGGGCCTGCCCGACCGGGACGACGTGAAGGCGGGCGTGATCGCCTACAAGATCGCGGCACACGCGGCCGACCTGGCCAAGGGGCATCCCGGGGCGCAGGCGTGGGACGACGCGCTGTCCGACGCCCGTTTCGAGTTCCGCTGGGAGGACCAGTTCAACCTCTCGCTCGATCCGGAGACCGCGCGTTCCTTCCACGACGAGACCCTTCCCGCCGCCCCGGCGAAGACCGCGCACTTCTGCTCGATGTGCGGCCCGCACTTCTGCTCGATGAGGATCACCCAGGACGTGCGGGCCTACGCCGAGAAGAACGGGATGCCGGAGGCCGAGGCCCTGGCGGCGGGCATGCGGGAGAAGTCCGAGGAGTTCGCGCAGCGCGGCGGGCGCATCTACCTGCCCCTGGCCGAGAACTGACGGCGGCCGGCCCTCCCCTCCAGACCGGCGCCGTATGGCCGGTCAACCCCCGGCGCGGACGGGACGTCCCCACGCCGAGGAGGGGAGATGCCGAAACCCGACGCCCTCGGGGACGAGCACCTGCTGCTGGAACTCGTCCTGGTCGAGGCGCTGCACACCGAGGCGGAGCGGCTGGCCGCCGAGTGACCGCCCCGGTCCCGGCTCCGGCGGGGGCCGGGATCCGGTGGCCGCTCAGCCCCGCAGAGCGGCGGCGACCGAGGCGGCCAGCGGGGTGGTGGGCCGGCCCAGCAGCCCGGCCAGGTCGCCGGTGACCGGCTCCAGCGCCCCCCGGGAGATGTGGACGTCGGCGTCGACGAGGGTATCGACCAGGAAGGAGGGCAGGCCCGCGCCGGCGAGGATCTCCGCGTACCGCTCGGCGGGGAGGTCGGTGTAGACGACCTCCTTGCCGGACTGCAGGGCGGCCTCGGCGGCGAGCTCCGGCAGGTTCCACGCGGTGTCGCCGGTGAGTTCGTAGACCTTTCCGGCGTGGCCCTCCCCGGCGAGCACCACCGCGGCGGCCTCGGCGAAGTCGGCGCGGGCGGCGGAGGCGATGCGGCCCTGACCCGCCGAGCCGACGATCGCGCCGCGCTCGACGGCGCCGGCCAGGGTCGCCGTGTAGTTCTCGGTGTACCAGCCGTTGCGCAGCAGCACGTGGGGCAGGCCGGTGGCGATGACGGCGGCCTCGCTGGGGCGGTGCACCCGGCCCGGGGAGAGCGGGCTGCCGGCCGCGTCGAACAGGGACGTGTAGGCGACCAGCCCCACCCCGGCCTCCTTCGCGGCGGCGGCCGCGGCGCGGTGCTGGACGACACGCCGGTCGTCGGGCCCGTTGGCGGAGACGAGGAGCAGCCGGTCGGCGCCGGTGAACGCCGGGACCAGGGTTTCGGGACGGTCGTAGTCGGCCTCGCGCACCGTCACGCCGCGCTCGGCCAGGTCGGCGGCCCGGGCCGGGGTGCGGACCGCGGCCACGACGTCGGCGGCGGGCACGCCCCGTTCCAGCAGGTTCTCCACCACGAGGCGCCCGTACTGCCCGGTGGCTCCGGTGACGACGATCATCGATGTTCTCCTTCGGTGCGGCGGGCACGCGGCTGTGCCCGGCTGCGCCCGGACCCGGCCGCCGGACGTCGCCACACCATACACTTTCTATTAGAGAGCACAAACTTTTAGATAGTGCTTTCGTCTCGATACCATGGGCGGATGGACACGCAGACGAGCACCGCCGAGGTTGAGGAGGGCCGCGCGATCGACGCGCTGGCGTTCGACGTCTTCGCCCGCGCCTGCCCCTCCAGGCCCACGCTCGAACACGTCACCGGCCGCTGGGGCATCCTGATCCTGGGCGGTCTGCACGAGGGGCCGATGCGCTTCAACGCGCTGCGCCGCCGGGTGGACGGGGTGAGCGAGAAGATGCTCGCCCAGAGCCTGCACGCCCTGGAACGCGACGGGTTCGTCCACCGCGAGGCGCAGGCCACGATCCCCCCGCGCGTGGAGTACCGCCTCACCCCGCTGGGACGGGAGACGGCCGCCAAGCTTCTGGATCTCATCGCCCACATCGAGGCCAACATGGCGGAGGTGCTGCGCGCGCAGGAGAGCTACGACCGCGACCGCACCGGAGCCTGACCGGAGGCCCGGCGGCGGGAGCCGCCGCCGGGCGGACCGGCCCCGTCACCACCCTTCGGTGAGCGCCACGTCGAGCATGTCGGCGAAGAAGTCCGCGCTCTCGCGGGTCAGGCAGAGCGGCGGCTTGATCTTCAGCACGCACAGGCGGTCCGAGGTGGGCTGGACGATGACGCCCAGTTCGCGCAGCCGCTCGCAGATCGCCGCCGTCTCCTCCACGGCGGGCGTGAGGTCGCGGCGGTCGCGCACGAGCTCGACGCCGAGGTACAGGCCGGTGCCGTGGACCGCGCCGATCAGCTCGTGCCGGTCCGCCAGCTCCAGCAGGCGCGAGCGCAGGTGCGCTCCGACCGTCCGGGCGTTCTCCTGCAGTCCCTCGTCGCGGATGACGTCCAGGACGGTCAGCCCCACCACGGAGCTGACGGGGCTGCCGCCGGCGGAGGAGAAGAAGTAGCCCTGCGACCGGTACCGCTCGGCGATGTCGCGCCGGGTGATGACCGCGCCCAGCGGGTGGCCGTTGCCCATCGCCTTGGCGACGGTCACGATGTCCGGCAGCACCTCCTGCTGCTCGAACCCCCAGAACCACTCCCCCAGCCGCCCGTAGCCGACCTGGACCTCGTCGGCGACGCACAGCCCGCCGGCCTCGCGCACCGCCTCGTAGACCGCCGGCAGGTAGCCGTCGGGCAGGGGCATCCCGCCGGCGTTGCCGTAGTAGGGCTCGCAGATGAAGGCCGCCGGGGGCCGCCCGCCGGCGGTGAGCTCGCGGATCGCCCCGGCCGCCTCGGGGCCGTAGCGGACCGCGTCCGCGCCGCGGTGGGTTCCCCGGTAGGCGTTGGGGGCGGGCAGCGTGTGCACCCAGGCGGGGCGCGTGCCGAGGGCGTCCGGGTTGTCGGCGACCGAGGTGGAGATCGCGTCGGTCGCGTCGGACCAGCCGTGGTAGGCCTCGCGGATGGCGACCACGTCGCGCCGGCCCGTCCACGCCCAGGCGATCCGCAGGGCCAGGTCGTTGGCCTCGGTCCCGCTGTTGACCAGGAAGACGGTGTCCAGGGGCTCGGGGAGCGTCGCCGTGAGCCGCTCCGACAGCTCGACGACCGCGCCGTAGTGGAAGCGGGAGTTGGTGTTGAGCAGCCGCCACTGCCGCCCGACCGCCTCGGCCAGGCGCGGGTGGCCGTGGCCGAGCACCGTGACGTTGTTGAGCATGTCCAGGTACGCGCGGCCCTCGGTGTCGACCAGGTGGTGGCGCCAGCCGCGCTCGATGCGCGGCGGGTCCGCGTAGTAGTGCTCCTGCACGGTGGCGAAGGAGGCGTCCCGGCGCCGCAGGAGGTCGCCCGGGGGCGTCTCCTCCGCCACCGCGGCCGCGTCCAGCAGGGCGGTCGGGTCGGGGCAGAGCGCCTCCCACCCGGCCGCCAGCTCCGGCTGCGCGAAGGGCGGCGGCGTGGCGCCGTCCAGGGCGGACAACTGCACCCGCAGCACGCGGTCGCCGCCATCGGGGACCTCGCCCAGGGGCGTTCCCGCCCCGGCCCGGTCGCCCGCGGAGACGGCGGGGCGCAGGCCGTCCAGCAGCAGGTCGACGCCGCCGGACCGGAGCACCACGGCGCCCCCGGCGGCGGTCTCGACCGTGCCGTCCCAGGGCGCGTGGACGGGGGCCGGCTCCCTGAGGTGGACGTCGACGGCGAGGGCGACGGTGGCGGGTGAGACGGCGCTGTCACGCACCGAGCGGGTCAGGCGGCGCTCCGCGTAGCGGGTGACGGCCGCGTCCACGCCGCCGCGGCGGAGCGCGGCGGCGACGTCGCGCTCGGCGCCGGGCAGGGTCCAGCGGCCGTCGTGGAGCTCGTCGCCGGTGGCCGAGAGATCCATCGTCGCCAGGGTCCCGCCCGCCAGGGTGGGCAGGAGGGCCGCCCCGGGGCGCGGGCAGGCGGCCCGGCGGGCGGGCAGGCCCAGCGCGTCGCGCAGCACGTGGGTCATCACCTCGGCCGGCAGGGACGTCGCCTGGCGGAAGATCTCCCACTCGTGGTCGAGGGCGGTCGTCGCGTAGCCGTTGCCGGCGTCGATGGCGGCCTGGTGGTGGCCGCTGACGACCAGGACCGCGGCACGCAGCACGACGAGCGGCCACAGCGCCTCGACCTCCGCCTCCGACAGCGGGCTGACCCGGTGGAAGGCCCGCACGGCCGGTACGGCCGCCGCGGGCGTGGCGTCGCGGTGACGGAGGATCGAGGCGCAGGTGACGGCGAGGTCCCCGACGGCCCAGCTGCGCGTCAGGTCGCCGAAGTCGATGACGCCGACCGGTTCCCGGCGCCCGGCGGGCGTGCGCCGGCAGACGACGTTGTCGTCGGTGATGTCGCCGTGGACGACCTGGACGGGCAGCTCGCCGGCGTACCGGTCGACGGTCTCACCGGCCGCCCGCGCGGCGGCGCGGACCAGGTCGGCGCGCCCGTCGCCGCGTACGTGCTCGGCGAGCAGTTCCACGACGCGCGGTGCGTGGCGCAGGTCCCACTGGAGCACGCGTTCGGTGCCCGGGTGCCGGAAGTCGCGCAGCCCGCGGACGGCGCGGCCGGTCAGGTCGCCGAGGGCGGCGACGACGGAGGGGGCCAGGTAGCCGCGGCCGCTCAGCGTCCGCCCGTCGAGGTAGTCGAGCAGGCGGATGTGGAGCTCCTGGTCTCCCAGGACCGCCCGCTGGACGGTCTCGCCGTCGGCCCCCGGCCGGGCCCGGGGAGTCAGCAGTCCGGGCTCCCGGTCGGCGACGTGCGCCGCCGCCGCGTCCTGGGCGAGCAGTTCCACGCGGCCGAAGACCGGGTTGGCCACCTTCAGGACGTGCCGCGCGCCGCCGGCCGTGGTGACCAGGAAGTTGGCGTCCTGCTGGCTGCCGAGCTCCTCCGCGTCACCGTCGACGCCGAAGAGCTCGCGGGCCAGGTCACGGGCCTGCCCCACGCCGATCTTGGGCGTGGGCAGGCCGGCCGTTTCGAAGAAGTCGAAGGTGGTCTGGGGGTGCATGTTCGGCTCCTCAGCTTCCGACCGGCCGGGCCGCGGGAGCGCCCCGTCCGGTGTCTTCTGTCCCATTGTTCCCTGCGGTTCCGGCGGCGCCGGAGTCGTCGAGGGCCAGCTGGGGCGGGCGGCGGCGGAACCCTCCGGTCAGCACGGCGAGGTAGGCCAGGCCCAGGCCGAACCAGACGAGCCCGACGACCAGCGCGAGCTCCGACAGGCTCAGCCAGAGCCAGGCCGTCATCACGAAGCCGACGACCGGCACGACGGCGTAGAGCAGCAGGTCACGCGGGGACCTGCGCCCCCGGTCCAGCACGAAGTGCTTGACCACCGTGAGGTTGACCAGCGAGAAGGCGAACAGGGCGCCGAAGCTGATGAGGGAGGCGGCGGTGCCCAGGTCGAGGACCAGCGCCAGCAGCGAGACGGCCGCGACCACCATGGTGGCGCCCACCGGCGTGCCGAAGCGGGGGCTGAGCGTGCCGAAGAGCCGCTTCGGCAGGACGCCGTCGCGTCCCATGGCGAACAGGATGCGCGCCACGCTGACCTGCGACGCCACCGCCGCGGCCACACACCCGGCGATGTACGCGGCGAGGAAGAACGCCTCCAGCGCCCGGCCGCCGGCGGCGACCATGACGTCGACGGCGGCCGAGTCGGGATCGGTGATCGAGCGCCAGTCCGGCATCACGAGGTGGGCCGCGTAGGAGACCACGGTGAAGATCAGACCGCCGATCAGGGTGGTCAGCACGATCGCCCGCGGCACGCTCCGGTGCGGGTCCCGCGCCTCCTCCGACAGCGTGGACACCGCGTCGAAGCCCAAGTAGGACAGGCAGAGGATGGCGGCGCCCGCGAACAGGCCGTCCCAGGGCATGTCGGGGCCGAACAGCGGCGCGGTCAGCGAGGGCGCGTCCCCGGCGCCGCGCAGGGCCAGCGCCAGGAAGACGACCACGAAGACGATCTGCACGCCGACCAGGACGAGGTTGGCCCGCTTGACCACGGAGATGCCGACGACGTTGAGAAGGGTCACGACGGCGATCGCGCCCAGGACGAAGACCCACGCCGGCACGGCCGGGAACTGGTCGTGGAGGTAGATGCCCATCACCATGTAGTTGATCATGGGCAACAACAGGTAGTCGATCATCAGCGTCCACCCGGTCATGAACCCCAGGTGCGGCCCGAACGCCCGCTGCGTGTAGGTGTAGGCGGATCCCGCCGACGGGAAGGCCCGTACGAGCACGGCGTAGGCGATCGCGGTGAAGAGCATCGCCGCGAGCGTCATCAGGTACGCGGTGGGCAGGTGCCCCTCGGTCAGCTGGGTGACCGAGCCGTACGTGGTGAAGATGGTCAGCGGCACCATGTAGGCCAGGCCGAAGATGACGAGTGTGGGCGTGCCCAGCACCCGGCGGAGCGCGTCGGGTGCCGGGTCGGGGTGAGCTGGTGTGGTTGCCATGCGGAGTTCCTTCAGACGGCGTGCCCGGCAGGGGCGGGGACGGGGACGCGCCACCGCGGACCGGGGAACGCGGGCCGGTGGGGGGCCGGTGGATGTGCGGGGCCGGTGGGGGCCGGTGGATGTGCGGGGCCGGTGGGGGCCGGTGGATGCGGGTCAGTGAACGCGGTGGCCGGCGAGCCAGGTGCCGCGCACCCGGATCTCGTGGAGGCGTTCGGGGGGCGTTGCGCGCGGGTCGGCGGACAGCCACACCAGGTCGGCGTCGGCGCCGGGGACCAGGGTGCCGCGACGCCCTTCCGCGAAGGCCTGGTAGGCGACCCCCGCCGTGGCGGCCGACAGCGCGCTGACGACGTCGATCCGCTCACCGGGCAGCCATCCCCCGGCCGGTTCGCCGTCGCCGTCCTGCCGCGTCACGGCCGTGGCGATCCCGGCCAGCACGTCGGGCGAGGTGACCGGCCAGTCGCTGCCGAAGCTCACCCGGGCGCCCGAGCGCAGGACGGAGCCGATCCGGTACTGCGCGCCGCCGCGTTCCGGCCCGATGCGGGGGATGGTCAGCTTGCGCATGACGGCGTCGCGCCGGGCCCACAGGGGCTGGAAGCAGGCGACGACTCCCAGCGCGGCGAACCTGTCCAGGTCGTCCGGGGAGACGAGCTGGGCGTGCGCGACGACCGGGCGGCGGTCCCGGGGGCCGTTGACCCGCTCGACATGCTCGATCGCGTCAAGGGCCGACCGCACGCCGGCGTCGCCGATGGCGTGCAGGTGGAGGGCGAAGCCCTGCCGGTCGGCCTCGGCCGCGGCCTCGCGCAGCGCCTGGTCCCCCCACACGGGCATACCGCGGGTACACCGGTGGTCGCTGTAGGGGTCGAGGAGGTGCGCGGTGCGGTTTTCGATGATCCCGTCGACGAAGAACTTGACCGTGCGGGCCGTCAAGCGTCCGGGGGCCGCCCGCTCCAGGAGGTCGCGGGTGGCGGAGAGCTCACCGCGCTGCCCGGCCCAGCGGTGCGGGTCGGCGCGGAACGCCAGGTCCGCGCGTATGGCCAGGGCGTCCGCGGCGGCCGCCGCAAGGTAGGTCTCGACGTCGTCGGGGTCGACCCAGGCGTCCTGCACCCAGGTGATCCCGTGGCGGGCCAGCTCGCCCGTGGCGCGCCGGAGCGCCTCGACCTTCTGCGCCCGGCTCCACGGGGCGGCCACCGCGGCCACCAGGTCGACGGCGTCCCACTCGATCAGGGTGCCGAGTGGCGACCCGTCCGGGCGCCGGGCGATGCGGCCGCCCGGCGGGTCCGGGGTGTCGGCGTCGATCCCCGCCTTCGCCAGCGCCGCGGAGTTGCACCACACCGTGTGGTAGTCCCACGCCCGCAGGACCACCGGCCGGTCGTCGACGGCCTCGTCCAGCCAGCGGGCGTCGAACATGCCGTCGGGGGTCAGGGTGGCGTCGTAGCTGCCGCCGAGGATCCACGGCGTCTCCGGATTGCCGTCCGCCCAGGCCCGCACCGCGTCCTGGATTTCCCGGACGCTCCGGCAGGCGCGGATCCGCGGTCCGAGCCCTTCCAGGCCCGCCAGCACCGGGTGGGCGTGCCCGTCGCCGAAGGCCGGCATCAGGAAACCGCCGTCGAGGTCGACGACCTCGGTCTCGTGTCCCGTCTCCGGCACCCCGGCGCCGCCGGGTCCGGTCTCGACGACCACTCCCCCGTCGACGAGCAGGCGTGGCAGGTCGCCGACGGCGGCACCGCCCCAGATCGTTCCGCCGGTGAACGTCACAGCAGGCATGAGGTCCTTCCAGCCTGAGCCCGGCATCTCACCGGACCCCGGGTGAACACCAAAAACCAACAGCGTTGGTTTTAGGTGACTGTAAGGTGAGAGCCCCAGCTCAGGGAAGGTCCGGTAGCGAAATTGACTCTCCCGTTACCTCTGCCCTCGCACGCGGGCGCGGCCGCCGACCCCTCCCGGCACCCATCAGCGGAAGGAACCTCGTGGGACGGCCCAGCACACCACTGCTCAGCGTCGACCTCATCGCCAGGGCAGCCCTGCGGATCATCGACACCGAGGGCAGCGACGCCGTCACCATGAGCCGGGTGGCCACCGTCCTCGGCGTGCACACCTCCTCGCTCTACAACCACGTCAAGAACCGGGCCGCGCTGATCGAGGAGGTCCGCACGCTCGTCACCGAGACGATCGACAGCTCGGCCTTCCGGACCCGCCCGTGGCACGAGGCCGTCGTGGAGTGGGCCCGTTCCTACCGCACGGCCTTCGCCCGCCACCCCAGGTCCGTCCCGCTGCTGATGTCGGTGCCGGTCAGGGCGCCGCGCGTGCTGAGCATGTACGAGGACTTCACCGTGGCGCTGCGCCGGGACGGCTGGCCCGACGACCTGATCGTCGTGGTCCTGACGACCGTCGAGTCCTTCATCCTCGGGTCCGTGCTCGACATGACCGGCCCGCCGGCGATGTTCGACCCGGCGGCGCACGCCGCCGAGTTCCCGGCCTTCACCGAGGTCATCGCCACCCTGGAGGCTTCCGGCACCGGTGTTCCCACCACCGACCGCGCCTTCGAACTGGGCCTCGACGCGCTCCTTCGCGGCCTGCGGGAGCAGCGCCGGGCGCTCCGGTGACGGGCCGGGAAAAGGGCCGCGAGGGTGCTGTTTCACCGGAAGGAACCCGGGATCCCCGGATCCCGGGAAGGATCGGAGTCGTCGAACACCACGTCCACCACGTCCACCACGTCGGCCGTCCCCCTCCGCGACGACATCGCCGAAACGGAAAGAGGAGCATGCACGTCCCGCAGGATCCGCAGCAGGCGGCTGTGCCCCAGCGGCAGCCCGGCCCGCACTTCCCCCCTCCCCCGCCGTACCGGCCGCCGGTGCCCGAGCCGAGGATCGTGCCGGCCCCGCCGGGCAGCCGGTACGACCAGCTGGCCCGCACGCGCCTGCACGCCTGGTGGCGGCCCGTGCTGGGCACGGTCCTGGGCTTCGCGGGGCTGATGCTGGCCGGTGCGGCGGTCGTCATCGCCGGCGTGACGGTCGCCGCGCTGGTCGGCGTCAAGATCAGCGACTCGGGCGACCGGATCTTCACCGATCCGGTACTGGACCTGGCGGTCAACCTGCTCTCGATCGCCGTCGTCCTGCCGCTGGTGTACGGGCTGGCCGCGTGGATCCAGCGGCGCCCGCCGGGCACGCTCTCGTCCGTCGTCGGCCGCCTGCGGTGGCGCTGGATGGGCGCGTGTACGGGGGTGGCGGTGGTCACCGTGGCACTGGGCCAGGCCGCGGTCGCCGTCACCTACGTCGCCACCGGCGAAGACCTGGACGACCTGTTCGGCTGGGTCGGCTGGGATCGCTTCCTGCCGGTCCTGGTGGTCACCGTGGTGCTGGTGCCCTTCCAGGCCGCCGCCGAGGAGTACGCCTTCCGGGGCTGGGCGCTGCAGGCCTTCGGCTCCTTCTTCCGCACCCCCTGGCCGGGCATTCTGCTGGGCGCCGTCGGCTTCACCGCGCTGCACGCCTACGTCGACTGGGGCATCGTGGACGTGTTCGCCTTCGGCGCGCTGATGGGCTGGCTGGCCGTGCGGACCGGCGGGCTGGAGGCCGCCATCGCCCTGCACGTGGTCAACAACGTGCTGGCCTTCGGGGTCAGCGGGGCGGACGGCACCCTGGAGGAGGCGCTGAAGCAGGGAGCCGTACCGTGGCAGAGCCTGGCCGGCACGGCGGTGCAACTCGGCCTGTTCGGGGTCGTGGTGGTGGCCCTGGCCAGGCGGCGGGGGCTCGCGACGGTCTCCCCTTGACCGCGTCCGCTCTCCACGGCGGCACGCGCGTCCCCGCGGGCGCGGGCGCCGCCCGTGATCGCATGTGTCTTCCGTGATCTCACATGGTCTCCGGGTCGCGCCCCGCCTTGCGATCGAACATGAGATGCGATCGAATGATCGGGTGGAGGTTTCGAAACGGCGTGCTGCGATCATCGATCCTCCCCGTCCGGCCGGGCGCGCGGAGACGGCCCGGCCCGCCGTGACGGGTGCCCCGGCGCCGGTCACCGACCGCGAGGAGAGCCTTTGCCCATGTGGACGCTTCTGGACTACGGCGAGGTCATCTCCCTGCCGCAGCCCGCCGAGGCGACGGCCGCCATGGCCGCGCTCGCCGGCCACGAGCCGGAGGTCTTCCACGAACGCTACTGGCGCCACCGCGACCCCTACGACCGCGGCCAGGCCCCCCACGCGTACTGGAGCAACGTCCTGGGCCGGTCCCTGGGCGCGGACGACTCCCTCGTCGCCCGGCTGACCGAGGCCGACGTCGCGAGCTGGTCGCATCTCGACCCGGCTGTCCTGCGCGAGATCGAGGAGTCCGCCGGCGGCCACCGGCGGCTCGCCCTGCTGTCCAACGCCCCCGAGCCGCTGGCCGCGGCCATCGACGCCGCCCCCTGGGCGGCGGCGTTCAGCCACCGCTTCTACAGCTGCCGTCTGGCCCTGGCCAAGCCCGACACCGCCATCTTCGAGAAGGTCCTGCGCGAGCTGGGTGCCGAACCCGCCGAGGTCACCTTCCTCGACGACCGGGCCGTCAACGTCGACGCCGCGGCGGCTCTCGGGATCAACGCCGTGCTGTTCAGGAGATAGGCAGGTCGGGAGACAGGCAGGCGCCGGCGGCGGGTCCCGGCCGGTACCGGATCGGATCCGGTACCTGATCGGGTGCGGTGGCGGTCCGAAGGCCGGGGTGGCTAGGGTTCGCATGTGCGTGGTCTTGGTTTGTTCCTCGCGGTGACGGGTCTGCTGGTTGCGGGTTGCGCCGAAGCGGGTGACGCCGGCCCGCCCTCCCCCGGCGCCGGGCCCTCCGCCTCCCCGACCCCCGCCACCCCGGGCGGCGCGACGGCGGGCGGGCTGCGCGAGATGATGGGGAAGCTGGCAGCCGACGGCCCGGCCGCCGCCTATCTGGACTACGGTGACATGGCGCACTGGCGCAAGCTCGGCGTGGTCACCTCGGGCGGCCTCGGCGGGGACAGCCGCTGGCTGCGGGCTGTCGGCACGGGCTTCGGCCAGCTCGCCTCCAGCGCGGCGCTGTTGCCCGAGCCGACCGGGATCAACGTCTACGGAGCCGATCGGGCGGTCTTCTCCGGCATCCCGCCGAAGGCCGCGGTCCGTGTCGAGGGCACGCTCGACGCCGCGGCCATCCGCGCCAAGCTGACCGCCCTGGGCGCCAAGCCACGCACGATCGGCGGGCAGGAAGGGCTGTCACTCGCCGCCGACAACGCGATCGATCAGGACAGCGTACAGGTCACCAAGCTCAGCCTGCTGAACCAGCTCAACCAGGTGGTGGTGACGGATTCGGCGCTGGTGGCCGGGTCCGCGGCCGCTCCCGTGGCGAGCGCGCTCGGCGGCGGCCCCTCCCTGGCCGCCGAGCCCGGGCACGCCGCGGTCGCCGACTGCCTGGGCGACGTGGTCGCCGCGATCGTCGCGGAGCCCCCGGAGCCCGGAGGCGTGGCACTGTACGGCGTGGGCCTGCGCCGTCCCGCGACCCCGGACGCCCAGGCGGTCAACGTCGTGTGCGTGCTGCCCCGCGTCCCCCAGGTGAAGGAGACCTTCACCGGGAAGTTCACCGTGGCGGCCAGGACGACCTCGGGCGATCCGCTCTCCGACCTCGTCGACGGCATTTCGCATGACGAGGTGACGACGGGCGGCACCACGGTGCTGCGGGCCACCATGAAGATCAAGCAGGACGGGCCGGTGACCCTGGCTCAGGAGATGTTCCACCGGTATGAGCTGCACAGGCTGGCCGACCCGATGGCTCCGCCCGACCCGTTCGGCGTGCTCCCGTCGCCCTCCTGACGGTCCGGGGCGGCCCGCCCCGGCGGGCACGTGAGGCTGAACCTCTCCGGCTTCCGTGGCGGCCCCGAAGCCGGCATCATCCGCCGGCGGGGGAGCACACGCGATGCGGGCCCGGGACTACGTGCCGGCCGGTGAGGCGCACGCCGCCGCGGGCGACCACCGGGTCGCGTTCGAGCGTTACGAGCGGGAGCACCGGGGCACCGGCCGGCGCGGCGCACGGGACCTTGGCCCCTACCACCCCGGCCGCGCGGCGGATAGGTTCGATCCATGATTCGCGTTTTCCTGCTGGACGACCATGAGGTGGTGCGCCGGGGCGTCGCCGCGCTGCTGGAGTCGGAGGACGACATCGAGGTCATCGGCGAGGCCGGGACCGCGGAGTCGGCCATCGCCCGCATTCCGGCGCTCAAGCCCGACGTGGCGGTGCTGGATGTGCGGCTGCCCGACGGCAGCGGCGTGGGCGTGTGCCGGGAGGTGCGCTCGCGCATGCCCGAGCTGGCGTGCCTGATGCTGACCTCCTTCGCCGACGACGACGCGCTGTTCGACGCCGTGATGGCGGGCGCGTCGGGTTACGTCCTCAAGCAGATCCACGGCTCCGACCTGGTCGGCGCCGTCCGCACCGTGGCCTCCGGGCAGTCGCTCCTGGACCCGGCGACCACCGCGACCATGCTGCGGCGCCTGCGCGAGCAGGCCGAGCGCAAGGACCCGCTCGGGACCCTGTCGGAGCAGGAGCGGCACATCCTGGAGCTGATCGGCGAGGGCCTGACCAACCGCCAGATCGGGGAACGACTGTTCCTGGCCGAGAAGACGGTGAAGAACTACGTGTCCAACCTGCTGGCGAAGCTCAACATGCAGCGCCGCACGCAGGTCGCGGCCCTGGCGGCCCGGATGAAGGCCGACCGCCCGGAGCAGGAGGACACCCGCTCCTGAGCGGGGGCCACCCGTGCACGCGGCGGCCGGAGACCCGGCCGCCGCCGCGCTCGCCCCCGGCCGGGGAGGCCCGGATACCGGTGGTTCGCCGTGGGCCGCGCGCTCGCGTGGCGGAAGCCCGGCACAGCGCGCCGCCGCCGAGGGCGTACACCCGGCAGGACCGGCCGGGCCGCCCGGGAGCGAAATCCGGCATCCCGAAAAAGCGTCGTGAAAGATCGTCACGTTACGGCGCGGCATAAGAATTCGGGCAAATCTGGCAATACGTCTACCTAATCCGAATGCGCTATGGAGTTTCGCGATCCAGTCCACGGATCCGCGGGGCGGCGGAACGGCCACCTCGCCCGTCATACGCTCCCCGCTCTCGCGGTTCCGGACCGGGACGCCTCGGTGACCATCCCGGGAGGCCGGGCCTCACGCGCCGCGCCGCGCAATGGAGATCATCTCGGGAGAACGGCAGGTGACCGCCGATCCGTCCACCACGTCGGAGGCGTGCCTGCCGTACGGCACACCACCCGGCGGGGTTCCGCTCCCGGCGCATTTCCCCCGGCGCGCGTCACCGGCATGAAACTCGGACGCGTGGCGTGGAATCCATTTACAAAACACGTCGGCGGCGGCATCCTCAGGTATGCATAAATCCGGACCCGTCCCGGTGTCACCGGCGTGGAAATCACAACGCGCCGGAGTCCGGAGACCGGAGGGAAATTCCCAATCAGGCACCCCGTGACCACAGTGTTCCGCCCATAGTGTTCCGCGACGGCCCGGCCTCGGCGTCGCCGCCGCGTTCTCCAGATCAACGCGAAACGAGCGGCCATGGACATCGAACTCTCCATCTCCGACCCGGATTCGGCCGACGCCCTGGGCGACCTGTACGAGTGGCTGGTCGAGGAGCCCGAACTCGCCGGCCGGATCCGGGTCGTCGAATCCCCGCCCGCGCCCGGAACCCTCGGCCCCGTCGCCGAGGCGCTGCAGGTCGCGCTCGAACCGGGTGGAGCGGTGACGGTGCTCGCCGCGGTCGTGGTCGCCTGGCTGCGGTACCGGACGGGCAAGATGACGATCACCATCGTCACCAGGGACGGCGAGTCCAGAGTCGACATGGTGGCGGAGCGGGTGAAGGCCCTCGACGCCGCGGGCGCCGAGGCACTCGTGTCGGAAGTCGTCCGAACCGTCGACGGCCTGGAACGCGACAAAGGTGATGCCCGCCGTCTGGAACACGACAAGGGCGGTGCGTGAAGGTGACGGGCATCCTGGCCGCCGCGGGCTCCCGCGCCCTTCTGGTCGGGTCGGCCACGCACTCCGCCGGCTCGATCCTCACCTCGGTCCCGGCCGTCACGACGACGATCACGGCGCTGGCCGACTGCCTGGTGAGGCGGGCGGGGCTCGACCCGCGCAACCTGACCCAGGTCATGGACCCCGCGAATCCGCAGGAGATCGGCGAGGCCCTGGCGGACCTGGCGGAATCCGCCACCGACACCCTTCTCTTCTACTACGTCGGTCACGGCCTGATCGGCCCCGGCAAGGAGCTGCACCTGGCCACGCGGGCCACCGCCGACCTCCGTCGCGGTGTGGCGGCTCACCAGGCGCTGCCGTACCCGGCGGTGCGGGAGGTCCTGTCCGGATGCCGGGCCCGCCTCCTCGTCGTCGGCCTGGACTGCTGTTTCTCCGGCCGGGCCGCCGGGCCGGCGGTGACGGCGACGGACGACGTATTCGACACGGCATGGCGGCACGGCACCTATGTGCTCGCCTCAGCGGGCCGGCACGAGGCCGCCTGGGCCCGCCCCGGCGAGCCGCACACCGCCTTCACCGGTGAGCTCATCCGGCTTCTCACCGAAGGTGATCCTCGGGGCCCGCGGGATTTCACCCTCGACGCCCTGTACCGGTCCCTGGACCGTTCCCTGGCCCGGCAGGGGCTGCCCCGGCCCCGCCGCCAGGCCATGGACCACACCGACACGCTCGCGCTGGCCCCCAACCGCGCCTACCGGGCTCCCGTCCCTCCCGAGCTGCCGGCCAGGACGGACGGCCCGGAGGACTTCAGCCCGTACCAGGGACTGGCCGCCTTCGGGCCGCAGGACGTGCGCCTCTTCTTCGGCCGGAACGAGCTCACCGAGGTGATACGGACCCGGACGATGGAGGAGCCGCCCGACGGTGTCCCCCTCGCGGTGATAGGCCCCTCGGGCTCCGGGAAGTCGTCCCTGCTGGGGGCGGGACTGATTCCGGCCGTTCGGGAGGCCGGCCGCCCGCACCTGCTGATCACCCCCGGCGACGACCCGCTGAAGAGGCTGGCCGAACGTGTCTCACGGCTTTCCCCGGAGACGGACTCCCTGGCCGGCAGGCTCAGGAAGGAACCCGGTGTTCTGGCGGACATGCTGCGTGAGGTACCCCGCTCGGCCGGCAGGCCGATACTGATCGTCGATCAGTTCGAGGAGATGTTCACCGCGTACGCCGACGAGACGCTGCGGGAGTCCTTCGTCGAAGCGATATGCGCGGCGTGCCGGAAAGACGGAGCGGAGGGCCCGGCGGCCACCGTGGTCGTCTGCGTGCGGGCGGACTTCTACGGCCACTGCAGCAGGTATCCGCAGCTGGTCCCGGCGCTGGAGCGTCCCGTCGTGGTCGGGCCGATGACCGCCGCCCAGCTGCGTGACGCGATCGAGAAGCCCGCGGAGCTCTCGGACCTGGCGCTGCAGGACGGTCTGACGGATCTCCTGCTCCGCGAACTCGGCGCGACCGGCACCGCGACGGCCGCCGGCGCGAAGGCGTCCCTTCCCCTGCTCTCCCACGCGCTGCTCGCCACGTGGCAGCACCGGGAGGGACGGGTGCTGACCCTGGCCGGATACCACGCCACGGGCGGCATCGACCGGGCCATCGCCGGCAGCGCGGACGCGGCCCTTTCCCGGCTGGACGACGACGGCAGGCGGATGGCACGGCGGATCCTGCCGCGTCTGGTGCATCTCCAGAAGGACGTCGAGGACACCCGCCGCGTCGTCGCCCTGCCGGACCTGCTCCCGCCGCCGGAGTCGGCCGATCACGCGCCCGCCCGGCGGGCGCTGGACGAGTTCGTCTCCGCGCGGCTGATCACCGTGGACGAGAACACCGTCCAGATCGCCCACGAGGCCCTGATCCGCGCCTGGCCGCAGCTCGGCGCGTGGATCGACGGCAACCGGGCGAACCTCCTGATCCAGCAGCAACTGCTGGAGGACGCGGCGGCCTGGGAGCAGCATGGCCGCGACCCCTCGTACCTCTACACGGACACGCGCCTGGCGGCGGCGCAGACGGTCACGGCCGGCCTGGAGGAGGGCGACCTCAACGAGCTGGAGATCGACTTTCTGAACGCCGGCGTCCAGCTGGGGCGGCGGCGTACGCGGATCACCCGCCAGGTGATCACGACGCTCACCGTGCTTCTCCTGGTCGCGGCGGCGGCGGGGGTCTACGCCTTCCTCCAGGGGAGGATCGCCCAGGAGCAACGCGACGTCGCGACCTCGCAGAAACTCTCCGACATCAGCAACCGCCTCACCGAGAGGACGCTGGCCGCCCAGCTGAGCCTCGCCGCGTACCGCGTCAGCGCCACCCCCGAGGCCCGCGGCGCGTTGCTGTCGACCCTTTCCCGTCCCACGCCGACCAGGATCACCGCGAACCACGCCCAGGCGTACGAGGTCGCGTTCGCCCCCCGGCGCGGGACCATCGCCGTGGCCTACGCCGACGGCACGGCCCAGCTGTGGGACGTCACCGACCGGGGCCGGCCCCGGAACCTGGCGGAGGTGAGGGCGAGCTCCGACGCCGTGACCGGGGTCGCCTTCAGCCCGGACGGCCGCCTGCTCGCCTCCTCCGCCGCCGACCGCACGGCCCGGCTCTGGGACGTCACGGCCCCCGGGGGGCCGGCGACGACGGCCGTGCTCACCGGGCACGAGGACGGAGTCAACAGCGTCGCCTTCAGCCCGGACGGCCGGACCGTGGCCACCTCCTCAAGCGACGGGACGGCACGACTGTGGAACGTCTCACGTCCTGACCGGCCCGAGCCCCTCTCCGTCCTGCGGGGTCACACGGGCGGAGTGCGCGACGTGGTGTTC
Source organism: Streptosporangium fragile (assembly GCF_039534445.1). Classification (NCBI taxonomy): domain Bacteria; kingdom Bacillati; phylum Actinomycetota; class Actinomycetes; order Streptosporangiales; family Streptosporangiaceae; genus Streptosporangium; species Streptosporangium fragile. The sequence goes on from NZ_BAAAVI010000035.1 coordinate 25,602, forward strand.
AGCTCCGACGGGCGGATGCTGGCCACGGCCTCCCGCGACACCACCGTCCGGTTGTGGGACATCTCGGACGGCAGGCGTCCCAGGCACGTCTCCACGCTGAAAGGCCATGTCAACGCCGTGGACGCCGTCTCCTTCAGCCCGGACGGGCGCACGCTGGCCACGGCCTCGGAGGACTGGGGCATGTCGCTGTGGGACATATCGCGCCCGAGCCGCCCGGCGAGGCTGAGCACCTCCTATCCCGGAGGGGACCGTCTCTACGGCGTGCGGTTCAGCCCGGACGGGACGATGGTGGTCAGCGCCTCCGCCGACAACCTCGCCTACCTGTGGGACGTGACCGACCGCGAGAAGCCGCAGATCCTCACCTCCCTGGGCAGCCATCTCGCGGAGGTCCAGAAGGCCACGTTCAGCCCGGACGGGCGGTCCCTGGCCACGGTCTCCTCGGACGGCACGACCCGCCTGTGGGACATGACCAACGTCCGGGCGCCCTCGGCGATGGCCGCGCTCAAGGGGCACGGCAACGCGGTCACGGCTCTCGCGCTCAGCGCCGACGGCAGGATCGCCGCGACCGGGTCCCTCGACCGCACCGCCCGGCTGTGGAATGTCGCGGATCCCGGGAAGGCGACGCCCCTGGCGACCCTCCCCGAGGAGAACAACACCGTCGACGGAGTGGCGTTGAGCCCCGACGGGAAACTCCTCGCCACGGCGTGCGCCTGCGGGCTGGGACGGCTGTGGGACATCGGGGATCCGGCGGCGCCCAAGCTCCTGGCGACGCTCAAGAGCAACGCCATCAGGGCCGACGCCGTGGCGTTCAACCCGGACGGAAGGCTGCTGGCCATGTCGTGCGGGTGCGGGTCGATCCAGGTGTGGGAGCTGTCCACCCCGAAACGCCCGACGCTGGTGTTCGACCGGGAGGTGCACGGCGACGCGGCGTGGGATCTCGCGTTCAGCCCGGACGGAAGGCACCTGGCCACCGCGTCCGCGGACAGGACCGTGACGATCTGGGACGTGTCAGACCCCCGCCACCTCACCCTGGTCTCGACGTTCACCGCGCACTCCATCGACGTCAACGCGGTGACGTTCAGCTCCGACGGCAGGCGCATGGCCACGGCGTCCAACGACGGGACCGCAGGTGTCTGGGATGTCTCGACACCGTCCAGGCCGAGACGGATCTCCACACTGCAGGGCCACTCCGCGGCGGTGAAATCGGTGTCCTTCAGCCCCGACGACCGCATGCTGGCGACCGCCTCCGCCGACCAGACGGTCCGGCTGTGGCAGCTGGACGAGACGGCGGAACCGGATCTCTGGGCGGTCCTCGCGGGCCATCGGGGAACGGTGTTCACCGCGGTCTTCTCGCCCCGGCACGGCACCCTGGCCACCGCGTCGATGGACACGACGGCCCAGTTCTGGAGCACCGACGTCTCGCTGGCCGAGAGGAGGATCTGCCGGAACTCCGGCACGTCCATCACCGGGAACGAGTGGCGGCAGTTCCTGCCCGGCGCCTCCTACGCCGCCCCGTGCGGGGAGAGGAGCCCGTGAGAGGTCACGGACCCGCGCCGGTCGGCGCCCGGCTCTCCCTCCCCGCTCCGGGAGGGTCACGCCACGTCGGCGGCCGGGGTCCGCGCCGGTGGGGTCTGCGGCGCGGGACGGGTCAGGCGGCGGCGGAACACCCAGTAGGTCCAGCCCTGGTAGGCGAGGACGACCGGGGTGAAGACCACGGCGACCCATGTCATCACGGTGAGCGTGTACGGAGTGGAGGAGGCGTTGTCGACGGTCAGGCTGTGGGCCGGGTCCAGCGCGGGCATCACGTTGGGCCAGAGGTTGCCGAAGAGGGTGACCGTGACGGCGACGACGGCGAGCGCGTTGGCGGCGAAGGCCCAGCCGTCGCGCCCGCGCAGGGTGGCGAGCAGGGCGCCCGCGATCCCGGCGGCGGCCAGGCCGGCGCTCGCCCACGTGGCGGGCTTGCCGGTGGTCAGCTGGGTGAGGACCAGGAAGGCACCGCCCACGGCCAGCGCGGCCACCGCCAGCTTCACGGCCAGCGCGGCCGAGCAGGCCCGCAGGTCCCCGTCGGTGCGCAGGGCCAGGAAGAGCGCGCCGTGCAGGGCGAACAGCGTGAGCGTGGCCAGACCGCCCAGCAGCGCGTACGGGTTGAGCAGGGTGAACAGCGTTCCGGTGTACTCGTGGCGGGCGTCCAGCGGGACGCCCCGGACGATGTTGGCGAAGGCCACGCCCCACAGGAAGGCCGGCAGCAGCGACCCGAAGAACAGGGTGCGGTCCCAGCCTCGGGCGCTGTCGCTCTTGTTGCGGTACTCCAGGGCCACGCCGCGCAGGATGAGCGCGACGAGGATGAGGAACAGCGGCAGGTAGAAGCCGCTGAACAGGGTCGCGTACCACTCGGGGAAGGCGGCGAACGTGGCGCCTCCGGCGACCAGCAGCCAGACCTCGTTCCCGTCCCAGACGGGCCCGATGGTCGCCAGGACGGTCCTGCGGTCGGTCTCGTCCCGGCTCAGCACGGGCAGCAGGATGCCGACCCCGAAGTCGAAGCCCTCCAGGACGAAGTAGCCGGTCCACAGTACGGCGATGAGCAGGAACCAGACGGTGGTGAGTTCCATGGGATCCTCGGTGACGGCTCAGTAGGACAGGGCGGGGGCGACGGCCGCCGGGGAGGCCTCGGGCTCCTCCTCCGGACCGATCTTGATGAACTTCAGCAGCAACCGGACCTCGATCGCCGCGAGCACCGCGTACAGGACGGTGAAGCCGACCAGCGTGACGGCGACCTCGGTGACGTCGACGCCGGGCGAGACGGCCGCGGCGGTGCGCATGATCCCGTAGACGGTCCACGGCTGGCGGCCCATCTCGGTGAAGATCCAGCCCAGCGAGTTGGCCAGGAACGGCAGCGCGATGCCGGCGATGGCGATCCGGTGGAACCACGGGTTCGCCGGGAGCCGGCCGCGGCGGGTGAGCCAGAGCCCCGCCAGGGCGAGCAGCGCGGCCAGCATGCCGAACCCGATCATCAGGCGGAAGGACCAGTAGGCGAGACCGACGACCGGTTTGTAGTCGCCGGGGCCGTAGAGCTTCTCGTAGCGGGCCTGGATGTCGTTGATGCCCTCGACCCTGCCGTCCAGGGTGTTGGTGGCCAGCAGGCTCAGGCCGTACGGGATCTGCAGGTTGACGTGGTTGCGGCCGTTCTCGACGTCGCCCACGGCGAACAGCGAGAACCCGGCGGAGGTCTCGTCCTCCCACAGCGCCTCGGCGGCGGCCATCTTCATGGGCTGCTGCTCGGTCATGATCTGCGCCTGCCAGTGGCCCGAGAAGGCGACGCCGGCCGAGGCCGCCAGGGTGACGGCCATGGCCATGCGCGCCGAGGTGCGGAACAGCTCCACGTGCCGCTTCCTGAGCAGCTGCCAGGCGCTCACCCCGGCGACGAACGCGCCCGCGGTGACGAACGCGCCGAACAGGACGTGCGGGAAGGTGGCCAGGGTGGTGGAGTTGGTCAGCACGGCCCAGATGTCGGTGAGCTCCGCGCGGCCGGTCTCCGGGTTGAGGCGGTAGCCGACGGGGTGCTGCATCCAGGAGTTGGCCGCGAGGATGAAGTAGGCCGACAGGTTGGTGCCGATCGCGGCCAGCCAGATCGTGGCCAGGTGCACCCGGGGCGGCAGCTTCTCCCACCCGAAGATCCACAGCCCGAGGAAGGTGGACTCCAGGAAGAAGGCCATCAGCCCTTCCATCGCCAGCGGGGCGCCGAAGACGTCGCCGACGAAGCGCGAGTAGTCGCTCCAGTTCATCCCGAACTGGAACTCCTGCACGATGCCGGTGACCACGCCCATCGCGAAGTTGATCAGGAACAGGCGTCCCCAGAACTTCGTCAGCCGCAGGTATTTGGGATTGCCGGTACGGTGCCAGGCGGTCTGCAGCCCGGCGACGAGGACCGACAGGCCGATCGTCAGCGGGACGAACAGAAAGTGGTAGACCGTCGTTATCCCGAACTGCCAGCGTGACAGGTCCAAGACGTCCATGCTTGCTCCGTCTCACGAGTGATGTCCTCCGCAAGACTCCCGGTTGGGACGGGCTTTGCCGTAGGGCCCGCGGGCCCTGATGGCCCAGGACCTTGGTCCCGCCGCAGCGCGCGTCCGGCAGCCGAAAGGCCCGCGCGCCGGGGACTTCCGGCCGCTGCGCGGGACTCCCGCCCGGCGATGGAATGGAGACCCGGCCGGACCAGCACAGACCAGGCCGTACATGGTCAGGCCGGGTTAGGGCCACCCGGTGGCGGGGAGGCACCGGAGTGATCAGGGCGTCCGGGACCGGCGGTTCCGGACCCGGCACGACGTCGACCCTCTCATCAGGAGGAATCCAATGACTGGACGCATGACGGCCCCCGGCGACCTGGGCCGCCGGGTGCTCCGGCGGCGCGAGGAGCTGGGCCTGAGCCGCGAGCAGCTGGCCCAGCGGGCCGATATCGACCCCGGCTACCTCGCCTACCTGGAGGAGACTCCGGCCTCACCCACCGCCGAGACCGTGAGCCGTCTGGCGTCGGCCCTGAACGTCGGCGTCGACGCGTTGCTGGGCGGGACGGTGGACCTGCCGCCCGGCCACGGCGGGCCCGGCCCCCATCCGTCCCTGGAGAAGCTGGGGGAGCAGGAGTGCCTGCGGCTGATCGCCGCCGGCGGGGTGGGCCGGGTGGCCTTCAACGAGTCCGGCGGACCGGTGATCCTGCCGGTCAACTACGTCCTGCACGACAACTCGGTGATCTTCCGCACCGCCTTCGGCGGCCCGCTCGACGAGAACCTGCGCACCGGCGTGCAGGGGGTCGAGTTCAAGGTCGCCTTCGAGGTCGACCGGATCGACGAGGCCAACCGCGAGGGCTGGAGCGTGCTCGTCCGGGGCGGCGCCCACCACGCCTCCTCCGCCGAGGAGCAGGCGGCCATGGAGACCTCCGGCGTCCGGCCGTGGGCCGGCGGCGAACGGACGCTCTACGTCAGGATCACCCCCTCCGAGATCACCGGTCGCCGCATCGTCAACCTCGCATGATCCCCGTCGAGATGGACGCCTGGGTCGTCGCGCGGCCCGGACCCGTCTCCACGCGTCCGCTGCGCCGGGTCCGCGTGCCGGTCCCGGCGCCCGGCCCCGGTGAGGTGCTGGTCCGGGTCGAGGCCTGCGCCGTCTGCCGCACCGACCTGCACCTGGCCGAGGGCGACCTGCCGCCGCGGCGCCCGAGGACCACGCCGGGCCACGAGGCCGTGGGCCGGGTGGCGGCCACCGGCCCCAGCGCGGGGCGGCTGACGCCGGGCACCCGGGTGGGCGTGGCGTGGCTCCGCTCGACCTGCGGGCGCTGCCGCTACTGCGCGCGGGCGGCGGAGAACCTCTGCCCGTACTCCGCCTACACCGGCTGGCACGCCGACGGCGGCTACGCCGAGTACCTGACCGTCCCCGAGGACTTCGCCTACCGGCTCCCGGAGGAGGTCCCGGCCGAGAAGCTGGCGCCGCTGCTGTGCGCGGGGATCGTCGGCTACCGGGCCCTGCTCCGCAGCGACCTGCCGCCGGGCGGGCGGCTGGGCGTGTACGGCTTCGGCGCCTCGGCTCACCTGACCGCGCAGGTCGCCATCGCGCAGGGCGCGACCGTGCACGTGCTCACCCGGTCGGCCACGGCCCGCGAGCTGGCCCTGGAGCTGGGGGCGGCCTCGGTGGGCGACGCGGCGGACCCGCCGCCCGAGCCGCTGGACGCCGCGATCCTGTTCGCCCCGGCGGGCGAGCTGGTGCCGGTCGCGCTGGCCGCCCTGGACCGGGGCGGCACCCTCGCGGTGGCCGGTATCCACCTCACCGACATCCCGGCGCTGAACTACCGGCGGCACCTGTTCCAGGAACGCACCCTGCGCAGCGTCACCGCCAACACCCGCGCCGACGGGCGGGAGTTCCTGGGGATCGCCGCGGCCCACCCGCTCCGGGTGGCGACCACGCCCTACCCGCTGGACGCCGCGGACGAGGCGCTGGCCGCCCTCGCCGCCGACCGCGTCGAGGGTGCGGCCGTCCTGCTGCCCGGGCGCTTCGCCTGAGCGGACGCGGCACGTCACCCTTCCCGCACCGGCGCGTACCCGCCCGTCTCACGCCACGACCCCGACGGGGCCCCGGCCGGTCGGCCGGGGCCCCGTCACGCGGGCCGCGTGCGAACACGCCGGCCGGGCGGGTCAGGCTCGGGCGTAGATGCGGTGGACGAATTCGGCGAGCTTGCTGTCGGGCAGTTCCTTGGCGAGGTCGGCTTCGCTGATCATGCCGACGATGCGGTGGTTCTCGATCACCGGCAGGCGCTTGACCTGGTGCTCCTCCATCTTGTTCAGCGCTTCCTCGACGCTGGTGTCGGCGGCCACCCACACCAGCCCGTGGGCCAGTTCACCCGCCATGGTCTGCTCGAGGTCCTTGCCCTCGGCGCAGCACTTGATCACGATGTCCCGGTCGGTGATGATCCCCTTGAGCCGGTCGTCGTCTCCGCAGATCGGCAGCGCGCCGACCCCGAGGTCGCGCATCATCTGCGCGGCCATGCGCAGGTTGTCGTGCTCGCCGATGCACTCGGCCCCCTGGTGCATCACGTCCTTGGCCGTCTTGTTGACTCCTGGTGTCGCCATCGGTACCCCCCGAAAGGATCGATGAGCAGTTTCATGGGTGTTCGTACCCAATTATCCGAAACCAAGCGGACACGCGGTGAGAGTGCCCGGCCCCCGGCCGCACGGCCGCCGGTCACCCGCGCGGATCGCGCGGCCCGTCCACGCGGCGCAGGACCCGTCCCCACGGATCGCACCGTGCCGTCCCGCCCCGGCCCGGTCCCCGGTGGAGGCGAACGCGGTTCGGAAGTGATTCCCGGGCCGTTTCCCCGGTGGGCGCCGGGCGGACGCACCGCATCGCCCGCGGGCCGCGCACCCACCGGTACGACCTGCGCTTCCGCAGGCCGGAACCGCGTTCCCGCGGGGCGTTGCTCACGTGGTCAGGGCGTGGAGCAGTTGCCTGCGTGAGGTGACGCCGAGTTTCCTGAACACCTTCCTGAGGTGGTACTCCACCGTGCTCGCGCTGATGAACAGTTCGCTGGCGATCTCCTGGTTGGTGGTACCTCCGGCGGCGAGCCGGGCGACACGCAGCTCCTGCGGGGTGAGGTCGCGCGCTGTCTCGGAGCTGCGCCTGCGGGCGCGTTCCCCGGTGGCCGCCAGCTCCGTCCGGGCCCGCTCGGCGAACGCGGCGGCGCCCATGTCGAGGAACATGTCATGGGCGGTTCTCAGCCGGTCGCGGGCGTCGACGCGGCGGCGCCGTCGCCGGAGCCACTCCCCGTACAGCAGATGCGTGCGCGCCAGTTCCGTGGCGAGCGGAGTCCGCTCCAGCAGACTGATGGCTTCCAGATACAGCTCCTCGGCAGTGGTGTCGTCGGCCAGGAGGGCGCGGCAGCGGGCCAGGACGGCCAATGCCCACGGGGTGCCGCTGGCGGTGGCGCGCTCGGCCAGCCGAGCCAGCGCCCGCTCGGCGACGGCGGTGTCGTTGTTGCGCACCGCGGCCTCGACGAGATCAGGCAGTACGGCGCTGCCGAAGTGCGGCGGGTTCTCGTCGTAGACGATCTCTCCAGCCGCCTGCGCCCGGGCGTAGCGGCGGTGGCCGAGTTCCAGCAGGACCAACGAGGTGCGGGCGAGTTGCACTTGCAGGCCGCCCGGCCGGTCGGCGTCGGGTCCCGCCTGAGCCGCCACTGCCGCCAGTGTCCGCTCTTCCGCGCCTGACCAGGCGTGGAGCATGACATCGCTCGGGTCGGAGTAACGCGGGTCGGCGCCGATCGCCGCGGCGATGTCCTTGAATTCGGCGAAGTGCGCTTCCGCTGCGGCGAACCGGCCGCACAGCAACTCCCAGGTGGCCGCCGCGTGCGCGCCGGCTTGCAGCATCCGCAGCGCTCCTTGCCGGCGCGCGGCCGCGGAGTAGCGCTGCGCGCAGATGCCCAGCGCGTCGATGTCCCACAGTTCGAGCGCGAGGAGAATCCCGAGCAGGAACCAGCGGGCCGCGTCCCCGTTCTCGGCGCCGACGGCCTGCATCGCCTGCACTCCCCGCCGCATCAGGGGCACGGCCGGCTCGTATCCGACGGCGACCAGGCCAGCGTGGGCCGCCAGCAGCAGGTCGGCCACTGTGGGCTCACCCGGCACAGGAGGTGCGTCGAGCGCGGCCTGAGCGACCCGTAGAGCGCTCGTGCCGACACCGATGCGCGCCACGACGGTGACCGCGTCGAACGCCTCCAGCAGCGTGTCCCGGCCCGCACGCGGATCGGACTCGGCGAGGATCCGCGCGGCTCGCAGCAGAAGCGCGACCGCGCCCTCGCGGCCGAGCATGACGCGCAGGAAGCCGCGCAACCTCATCGCGTGGGCGTCCAGGACCGGGATGCCCGGGTCCGGGGTGAGCAGGCCGAGTAGTTCCTCGGCGCGATGGGGAGCACCGGCGGTCAGGGCCGCGCCGCAGGCAGCCAGCAGCCGGCCGTCGCGCTGCGGCCCCGGCGGCGTGAGCTCGGCGGCACGGCGCAACAAGGCGGCTTGGGCCAGGTGCCCCCCTCGCTCACGGGCCCGTTCGGCGCTGGCCTCCAGCGCTGCCGCGACGCGCTCGTCGGGACCGTCGACGGCCGAGGCCAGGTGTGAGGCGTGACGGTCGGCGTCGCGCGCGGGGTCGGTGACAGCGGCGAGCGCGGCATGCGCCCGTCGCCGTCGCACCGCGGAGGCGCCGCCGTAGATCGCCGAGCGGATCAGCGGGTGACGGAAATGGGTCCGGACCATGCCGGTACGCGGCGCCAGGAACTCGCCGCGCTCGGCGTGCTCGAGCGCGGCGTCGACGTCGGCTTCGGACGCGGATGTCAGTTCGATCACTGCCCGCCGTACCAGGGCCATGTCGCCGCTGGAGTCGGCGGCGGCGACCAGCAGGAGCGACTGGACGAGCGGGTTCAGGTCGCGGACCTGGCGGAGGAAGCGCGCTTCGAGCCTGCGATCCAGCGGCAGCGGCTCGCCGAACCCGGGGTCCACGAGATCACCGGCGGCGATGCCGCGTGCGAGCTCGCGGATGGCCAGGGGGTTCCCGCCGGTCTCCGCCAGGAGGCGAGCGGCGATGACGCGATCGATTCCGGCCGCCAAGGACGCGTCGAGCAGCGCCAGAGCGTCATCGCCCGAGAGTTCCGCGACCTGGAGCTCGGACAGGCCGGTCAGGGACGCCCCGGCGGCGTCGCCGTCGCGGACGCCGAACAGCAGCACGATCCCGTCGGCGTACAGCCGGCGGGCGACGAACGCCAGCACCTCCAGGGACTCGCGATCCATCCACTGCGCGTCGTCGCAGATGGCCAGGAGCGGGCGATCCGCAGCGGCGCCGGCGAGCAGGGTCAGCGCCGCCAGCCCGACCAGGAAGCGATCCGGCGGCGCGGCGGACCGCAATCCGAATGCCGTTTCCAGGGCGTCCCGCTGCGGATCGGGCAGCCGGCCGCGGTCCCCGAGAAACGGCAGCAGCAGGCGGTGCAGGCCGGCGAAGCCCAGCTCCTGCTCGGCCTCCACCCCGGCCACCCGCGTGACCTGAAACCCCGGCGCGGCGTTGGCCGTGTGCTCCAGCAACGCCGTCTTCCCGATTCCCGCGGGGCCGCGAAGGACCAGCACTCCGCTCAGACCGGCTCTCGCCCTGCCCAGCATGCCTTCGAGCTCCGTAAGCTCCGCTTTCCTGCCGTGCAGGACCATGGTCACAAGATAGCGCGCCTGGCCGGCCTCGCTGAGGGCTAAGGGGTTTCAAGGATGCGAGACCTCCGCGAAAGCGGTCATCGTTCTTCTGTCAGCACCATCCGGGACGGACATGGCCGGTGCCGGCGACCGCCGATCGGTGACGACGGCACGTTCACGTGACGTCCTCGGCCACCATCGGCCAGGCCATCGCCTTCCCGTACGGCGTTCTCCCCCACCGCCTGATCATCATCGAGAAAGGACCCACGCCATGTCCGCCGAACACGACGCTCAGCAGATCGAGCAGGCCAACGCCTCCGGCCGGATCCCTGTCGTCTTCGTCCACGGGCTCTGGCTCCTGCCCAGCAGCTGGGACCGCTGGGCCGCCGTCTTCACCGAAGCCGGCTTCGCCCCGGTCCTGCCCGGCTGGCCCGACGACCCCGAGACCGTGGCCGAGGCCAAGCAGCATCCCGAGGTGTTCGCCCACAAGACGGTCGGCCAGGTCGCCGACCACTTCGAGAGCCTGATCGCCGGGCTCGACCGCCGTCCCGCCATCATCGGCCACTCCTTCGGCGGTCTGCTCGCCCAGATCCTCGCCGGGCGCGGTCTGGCGTGCGCCTCGGTCGCCATCGACCCCGCACCGTTCCAGGGGGTGCTCCCCCTGCCGTTCTCCTCGCTGCGGGCCGCCGCACCGGTGCTCACCAACCCGGCCAACGTCCACCGCGCCGTCCCGCTCACCTACGACCAGTTCCGCTACTCCTTCGCCAACGCCGTCACCGAGGAGGAGGCCAAGGAGCTGTACGAGACCTTTGCGGTGCCCGCTCCGGGCGCCCCGCTCTTCCAGGCCGCGATCGCCAACTTCAACCCGTGGAGTGAGACCAAGGTCGACAGCACCGCGGAGAACCGGGGCCCGCTGCTGATCATCTCCGGGGAGAAGGACCACACCGTCCCCTGGGCCATCGCCAACGCCTCCTACAAGAAGCAGGCCCGCAACGAGCACGCCGTCACCGAGATCGTCGAGATGCCCGGCCGCGGGCACTCACTGACGATCGACAGCGGCTGGCGCGAGGTGTGCGACACCGCCCTGGCTTTCATCCGGCGCTCCGTGTGATCCGGGAAGGAACCTCCATGAGGACCACCAGGCGGGGCAGGGCCGCCCGCCGAGGTGTTCGCCGGGCTTGATCGCGACCGGGCCGCGCGACGCGGGACGGCCGCGCGACGCGGTTCATCGCGGGCTTTCGGAGAAGCGGTTCGTCACCGGTCTCCGGAGAAGGGGACCGCGGGACGGCCGGTGACGCCCGGCTCGACGGCGAACACCGAGCCGGCCAGCGGCTGCCCGGCGAGCGCGGCGGGGTCGAGCCCGTGGGCGGCGCTGGTGATGTAGAGGACGTCCCCGCGGGGGCCGCCGAACGCGCAGCTCGTCACCTGGGTCACCGGCAGCCGTACCTCGCGGTCGAGGACGCCGCCGGGCGTGTAGCGGCGGACCCGGCTCCCGCCCCACAGCGCCACCCACAGGCATCCGTCGTCGTCGACCGTCATGCCGTCGGGCGACCCGTCGGCCGGGTCGATCCCGACGGCGGTGCGACGGTCCCGGATGTCACCCGTGGCGGCGTCGTAGGCGTAGGCGTCGACCCGCTGCGCGCGGGTGTCGATGTGGTACATGACCGTGCCGTCGGGACTCCAGCCGAGCCCGTTGGACACGCTCACCCCGTCGCGGATCTTGACCACGGACGCGCCGTCGTAGCGGTAGAGGGCGCCGGCGCCCGGCGTGGCCTCGTACGGCATGGTGCCCGCCCACAGGCGGCCGGCCGGATCGCACTTGGCGTCGTTCATGCGGTTGCCGGGCACGTCGGCCTCGACCTCGGCGACCATGCGGACGGTCCCCTCGGCCGAGAGCCGGGCGATGCCGTCCCGGACCGCCAGCAGCAGCTCGCCGTCGGCGGTGGGGACGGCGGCGCCGACGTGGATGCCCACGTCGACGGCCCGGTCGACGCCGGTGGCGGGGTCGAGGAGGTGTACGGCACCCGCGGTGATGTCGACCCAGACGAGCCGCTCACGCGCGGCGTCCCAGGCGGGCCCCTCCCCGAGGTCCGCGCGGATCCGCAGCACGGGCTCCGCCTCGAACGAGCTGACCATCAGACCTCCTCCTGGCCGCGGGGTGGACCGCGGCCGTCGCAACGTCCCGGTGGCGGGCGGGCCGGATGCCCCCGCGGGCCGGCCCGTCCCGGAGGGGCGCCGGGCCGGCCACGTCCGCGGCGAGCAACCGTATCGCCACGGCCGCCGCTCCGCGTCACGGGGTCGGCCCCACCGCGGGCACCGCTTTCCCGGAGCCGGGGAGCCGCATGCCGGGAGCCGAGGCGGTGGTGGGACCGCCGAGGGTGAGGGCCGCGGCCGCGGTCAGGCCCAGCAGGGCTCGGATGCCGGTGCGCATATGGGAACTCCAAAGTTTCATGATCGGTACAGATCCGGGTGGCACGGAGAGTAGGTCCACATACTTGGAGCTCGCTGGAAGCCGGTTGTGATCCCCTGGAGCCCCCTTGGGGGCCGGCTGCGATCCTCCGGGGCCCCTGCGCCGCCTCCGTCTCCGCGGCCGGCACGCGCGGCCGGGGCAGGGCTCGGGCGCTCGGGCCGGCGGCCGGCACGCAGTACGGCCGGCCCGCGCTCCGGGGTTCCGGCCGGTCCTCTTCGCTCCGCCTCCGATCGACGGGGACGTTTTGACAGGAGTGTTTCCACTCCGCATACTCGTTTCACAAAGTGAACCAAAGTTCGCATAGCGAACACTTCCGGCTGAACGGAGCGTCGTGCGGAGAGACAAGGTGGTCGCCACGGCCGAGGAGGCGCTGGCCGACGTGCGTGACGGCGCGTCGTTCGCGGTCGGCGGCTTCGGCCTCAGCGGCATCCCGAACGTGCTGATCCGGGCCCTCTACGACACCGGCGTGAGCGGCATCAGCGTGGTGTCGAACAACTGCGGGGTGGACGGCGGCGGCCTGGGCGTCCTGCTGGCCGCCAGGCGTATCGCCCGCGTGACCGCCTCCTACATCGGCGACAACAAGGAGTTCGCCCGGCAGTACCTCGCCGGCGAACTGGAGGTCGAGCTGACCCCGCAGGGCAGCCTGGCCGAGCGGCTGCGCGCGGGCGGCAGCGGCATCCCCGCCTTCTACACCCCGGCCGGGGTCGGCACGCCGGTCGCCGACGGCGGGCTGCCGTTGCGCCACGCCCCCGACGGCTCGGTCGCGCTCGCCTCACCGCCCAAGGAGGTCCGCGAGTTCGACGGCCGGGAGTACGTGCTGGAGCACGGCATCACCACCGACTTCGCGCTGGTCCGGGCGGCGAGGGGAGACCGGTACGGCAACCTGGTCTTCAACAAGGCCTCCCGCAACTTCAACCCCCTGGCCGCGATGGCCGGGCGGATCACGGTGGCCGAGGTGGAGGAGCTGACCGAGCTGGATCCCGACGAGGTCCACCTGCCCGGCGTCTTCGTCCAGCGCGTCGTGGTCCTCACCCCCGAGCAGGCCGCCGACAAGGGCATAGAGAAGAGAACCACGTCATGACCTGGACCCGTGATGAGATGGTCGCGCGAGCGGCGGCCGAGCTGCGCGACGGCGACTACGTCAACCTCGGCATCGGACTGCCCACCCGCATCCCCTCCTTCCTCCCCCCGGACGTGGACGTGATCCTGCACTCGGAGAACGGCATCCTCGGTGTCGGCCCCTACCCGGCGGAGGACGAGGTCGACCCGGACCTGATCAACGCGGGCAAGGAGACGGTGACCGTGCGCCCGGGCGCGTCGTTCTTCGACTCCTCGCTGTCGTTCGGCATGATCCGCGGCGGTCACATCGACGTGGCGGTGCTGGGCGCGATGCAGGTCTCGGCCCGGGGCGACCTGGCCAACTGGATGGTCCCCGGCAAGCTGGTCAAGGGCATGGGCGGAGCGATGGACCTGGTCCACGGCGCCCGCAAGGTCATCGTGATCATGGACCACGTCGCCAAGGATGGCTCTCCGAAGATCGTCGAGGAGTGCTCGCTGCCGCTCACCGGCCGGGCGTGCGTGCACCGGATCATCACCGACCTCGGTGTCCTCGACGTCACGGAGAAAGGCCTGACGCTGGTGGAGACCGCGCCCGGCGTGAGCGTGGCGGAGCTGCGCGGCCGTACGGACGCGGAGGTCATCGCACAGGTCACCGCCTGAGTCACCGCATACAGCCGGCCGGGCCGCGGACGCCGTCTCACGGGTCGTCGCCGTCTCACGGGTCGTCGCCGGCCGGGAGCGCTCAGCCCGGCCGGCGTCACCGGGGTCAGGATCCGGCGGTGGGCAGACCCCGGACCGCGTCGGCGACGGGGCTGTCGCCCTCGACGAGCTCCAGGACGAGGCGACCGGCGCCGGGAGCGTCCAGCAGCGCGACGATCACCGCGGCGACGTCGTCACGAGGAACCTTCCCGAACGGCAGCGGCGGCCCGGCGAGGGTCACCCGGCCGGTTCCGGGGTCGTCGGTCAGCGCCCCGGGGCGCAGGATGGTCCAGTCGAGGTCACGGGCGCGCAGGTCGTCCTCGGCCCGGGTCTTGGCCGTGATGTAGGCCGCCCAGACCTCGTCCGAGCCCGGCGCGGGCGGCTTGCCCGCGCCCATCGACGACACCTGGACGAAGCGGCGCACTCCGGCGCGCTCGGCGGCCTCGGCCAGCAGCACCGACGCCCCCCGGTCCACGGTGTCCTTCCGGGCGGCGCCGCTGCCCGGTCCCGCCCCGGCGGCGAAGACCACGGCGTCGGCGCCCGCCAGGTGGGCGGCGACCTCGTCGGCCCCGGCCCTTTCCAGATCGCACAGGACCGCCGTGGCGCCCGCCGCCCGCAGGTCGGGTTCGTGCTCGGGTCTGCGGACCAGGCCGACCGCCTCGTCGCCGCGCCCGGCGAGCAGCCGCTCCAGGCGCAGGGCGATCTTTCCGTGCCCGCCTGCGATGACAACTCTCATGCGACGCCCTCCTCGGGATGAGCTTCGCACGACCGTACGGCACGCCGCGCACCGGGGCCGGCGCTGCGGGCGGTCCGGGATGACCGTCAGGAGAACAGGGCGCTGTATCCGTTGAGCGCCGGCTGCCCGCCCAGGTGCGCGTAGAGAACGTTCGAACCGGCGGCGATCTCCCCGCGGGAGACCATGTCGATCAGGCCCGCCATCGACTTGCCCTCGTAGACGGGGTCGGTGATCATGCCTTCGGTCCGGGCGGCCAGGCGCATCGCCTCCAGGGTGGTCTCGTCGGGAATGCCGTAGACGCCGGCGTGGTAGCGCTCGTCGAGCACGATCTCCTCGTCGGAGATCTCCCGCCGCACGCCGATCAGCTCGGCGGTGCCGCGGGCGATCCTGCCCACCTGCGCCCGCGTCTCGGCGGGCTTGGCCGAGGCGTCGATCCCGATCACCCGGCGGGGCCGGGCTCCGTCCTGCTCCAGCGCGGCGAACCCGGCGACCATGCCCGCCTGGGTGCTGCCGGTGACCGAGCAGACGATGACCGTGTCGAAGAAGACGCCGAGTTCGCGTTCCTGTTCCTGAACCTCGCGCGCCCAGCCGGCGAACCCGAGCCCGCCCAGCCGGTGGTCGGAGGCGCCGGCCGGGATCGCGTACGGCTTGCCACCGCGCTCCTCGATCTCCTGGACGGCCTGGTCCCAGCTCTCCTTGAAGCCGATGCCGAACTCGGCCCGCACCAGGCGGACGTCGGCGCCGGCCAGGCGGCTGAGCAGGATGTTGCCGACCTTGTCGTAGACCGCGTCCGGCCAGTCGACCCAGCTCTCCTGGATGAGCACGCACTTCAGGCCCACCCTGGCGGCGACCGCGGCGACCTGGCGGGTGTGGTTGGACTGGACGCCGCCGATGGACACCAGCGTGTCGCAACCCTGCGCCAGCGCGTCGGCGACGAGATATTCGAGCTTCCGGGTCTTGTTGCCGCCGTAGGCGATGCCGGAGTTGCAGTCTTCCCGCTTGGCCCACACCTGCGGACCGCCCAGGTGCGCGCTCAGCCGGTCGAGGCGGTGCACCGGGGACGGGCCGAACAGCAGCGGGTAGCGGTCGAATGAGTCAAGGGACACGGGTGCCTCCCCCAGGGGACGGTTCAGGATGCGGCGGTGCCCGAGCGGTGGGCCCGGCACCGGCCGACACCGGCACTGTAACCGACATCGTTCCATTTACGGAACCAGGCTAATTCGGTCTTTAGTTAACGAAGGTTGCGAAACCGGCTTTTCGCGGATGACGCCGCCGGACCACGCCGACCCCGTACGTCACAACCCCTCGCGAACGGCGAGCGGGGAACCCGGGGGCGAAGAGGGGAGGAAGGGCGCCGGACACTCTTACCGCGGGGCGCAAACCGGTTGACCGGCCCTCGATAATTAGTACATATTTGCGAAATGATCTCTTTACGTCCCCTCGCGGGAGCGATCCTCACGTCCGCTCTCCTGACCGGCGCCGCCGCGGTCCCGGCCGCCGCCGCGACCCAGGACACCGTCGCGGTCTCCTCGGCCGAGACAGCCGCGCGTCCCGGCAACGGCAAGATCCTCTATGCCCGCATCAGCGGCGGGCAAGGCACTTTGAAGATCAAGAACGGCACCGCGAAGGACGCCGTCGTCACCCTGGTCCGCGGCAGGGCCAAGGCGATCAGCATCTACGTGCGGGCCCGGTCGAAGACCGCCATCAACGACGTCCGGGACGGCACCTACCGCATCTACTTCACCACCGGCCACCGGTTCAGCGTCTCCAAGGGCAGGTTCACCAGCAACGCCTCCTACCAGCGGTTCGACGACCGGCTGAGGTTCACCACGACCGCCACGACCTCGACCATCTGGTCCCTCACCCTCAACCCCGTCAAGGGCGGCAACGCCCGCACGAGCGGCGTGGACCCGAACGACTTCCCGGCCTGACCCGCCCCGCGGCCCGGCGGCCCCCTGACCGGCCCCGCGGCCGGCGCATCCCCTCCCGTCGCGCCCCCGCGGGCGCACGCAGCCCCCCGCGAGGGCGCGACGGCGAGCCGGGCGCCACAGCACACCGTCGCGCGACGTACGTTGAACTGCACAGGTTGTTGTCACGGATCAGGCCTGGGAAGGGTGAACGCCATGGAAGCCGCCGCCGTGGAAGCCGCCGCCGAAGAGGGCGAACTGCTCCTCACCGACGACGATGACGCCCCCGTCGCCCTGGAGACGGGCACCGGCGCGAGCATCGACCCGGTCAAGGACTATCTCAAGCAGATCGGCAGGATCCCCCTCCTCAACGCCGAGCAGGAAGTCGAGCTCGCCACACGCATCGAGGCCGGCCTGTTCGCCGCCGAGCGACTCGCCGGCGAGGGCGAGCGGCTCCCGTCCGACGTGCGCGCGGAGCTGGAGTGGATCGCCGAGGACGGCCGCCAGGCCAAGGACCACCTGCTGGAGGCCAACCTGCGCCTGGTGGTCTCGCTGGCCAAGCGCCACACCGGGCGCGGCATGCTCTTCCTGGACCTGATCCAGGAGGGCAACCTCGGGCTCATCCGCGCGGTGGAGAAGTTCGACTACACCAAGGGTTTCAAGTTCTCCACGTACGCCACCTGGTGGATCAAGCAGGCGATCACCCGGGCGCTGGCCGACCAGGCGCGGACCATCCGCATCCCGGTCCACATGGTCGAAGTGATCAACAAGCTGGCCCGGGTGCACCGGCAGATGACCAGCGACCTGGGCCGCGAGCCCACCCCGGAGGAGCTCGCGGTCGAGCTGGAGATGACCCCGGAGCGGGTGATCGAGGTCCAGGGGTACGGGCGCGAGCCGATCTCCCTGCACAGCCCGCTCGGCACCGAGGGCGACAGCGAGTTCGGCGACCTCATCGAGGACTCCGAGGCGATCACCCCCGATGACGCGGTGACCTCGGCCCTGCTCCAGGAGGAACTGCACACGGTTCTCG
Organism: Streptosporangium fragile; assembly: GCF_039534445.1. NCBI lineage: Bacteria > Bacillati > Actinomycetota > Actinomycetes > Streptosporangiales > Streptosporangiaceae > Streptosporangium > Streptosporangium fragile. The sequence continues at coordinate 43,198 of NZ_BAAAVI010000035.1, forward strand.
ACGGGCTGTCCGAGCGTGAGGCCGGGGTGGTGTCGATGCGGTTCGGGCTCACCGACGGGCGACCCAGGACCCTCGAGGAGATCGGCCGCGCGTACGGGGTGACGCGCGAGCGCATCCGGCAGATCGAGTCGAAGACGATGACCAAGCTGCGCCACCCCTCACGCTCGCGGGCCCTGCGCGAATACCTGACCTGACCCCGGCCGGTCCGCCCGTCCGCCCTCCGGGCCCGGTCCGTCCCTCCGCGGGGAGCGTCCCCCGGGGAACCGCGACCGGGCGGCCACGGCCCGGCCGTACGGTGGTGTGTCCGCGGCACGGCCGTACGACGACGTGTCCGCGGCACGGCCCGACGGCGTGTCCGCGGCACGGCCGCGCCGTCGCACCAGGCGGCGGAAAAACGCAACCGCGCCCCCTCCTGAGCTCGAAGTACCAGGTGTAAGGGCCGGGAGGTCACAACAGGGAGTGGTCTTCCGGCCGCCCTTCGTCCTTCTTCTCTCACTCGCCAGTGCCGAACCCTGGAAACAGGGCGGAGCCCGCTCCCCTCTCCAGGGGGGCGGGCTCCGAGCATCCGGTGGGGCCGCCGGGCGGCGGGCGGTCACTTACTTGAGGACGGGGAAGCGCCGGACCAGGGCGGTCCTGCCCCACCAGCCGCCGATCCCGAAGGTGTCGCCGGCCTTCACCAGCACGAGGCCGACCAGGACGACGGCGTAGATGATGTGCTCGTCCATGAAGGGGTTGGTGGCCAGCGGGAGTTCGGCCGCCCACATGAGGACCAGCATCAGCCCGCCCGCGGCGGCGGCGATCCGCATGCCCGCGCCGAGCACGAGCGCCCCGCCGACGCCGAGCAGACCGAGCATGAACAGCCAGTCGACCCAGGGCTGCCCGGCCAGGCCGCTGAAGAACCCGCCGAGGGCGTTCTCCCCCGTGCCCTTGAGGAACCCGGTGGTCGGGCTGCCGCCGTTGACCCAGGCGCGCTCGGCGGGGGTGGCGAAGCCCCAGCCGAAGGTCTTGTCGAGGAAGGCCCAGAGGAAGACCCAGCCCAGAGCGATGCGGGTGACCGCCCAGACCCGGGCGGCGGCGCGGACCCCGCCCTCCTGGCGCCCGGTCTCCGCGACCGGGCCGATGGGCGTCGCCCGGCGGATCTCGCCGCCCACGCCCTGCGGGATCTCGTTCGTGCGGCCGTTCGCGTGACGCCCTTCGATGATCGCCATGACGACTCTCCTTCGGCTCTGTCGCGTCTTTTCATCTCTTTTCGGTACAACTCAAGTAGACCGTTCTTTACAGTCCGCGATCAGTGCCGTACGGCTCGAACTCCACGGCCCCGAGGTCCCCTCCCCCTCGGGACCTTCGTCCCTCGCCCGAGCCGGGAAGCCGCGCCCGGGGTGTTCAGCCGCCTTCGCCGCGCCGGCCCACCTGCCCGGCCAGCCGCTCCAGGCTCTCGTCGAGGGCCCGGTTGACGGCGTCGGCCGGTGGGACGTCGTCGTCGAAGAAGGACAGGTGGATCGTCACCTCGCTCTCGTCGTCGCCGATGCCCGCCACCTGCAGCCACCCGGCGTACCGGTCGCTGTCGCGGGTGCCCCACTCCATCCGGAGCTGGTCGGGCGCGGCCCGCAACAGGGCGCGGGCGTCCTGGCCGGTGCTGTCCTCGTGCACCGTGACCGCGGGCAGTTCCTCCGGCCGGACGTGCAGGTCCCGCGGGAGCCAGTGGTCGAGGTCGTTCACGTCTCCCGCCCGGTCGAACACCACCCGCGGCGGCGCGGCGATCCTGCGGGAACGTTCGTATTCGCTCATCCAGTCGTCATCTCCCCGTCGAAGACGTCGGTCAGAAACGTTGATCGGCGACCTACCCCGCAGCACGGCGTCCATCCACGCGGCGTGGAACACGGCGCCGGTGGAGGCGGGAACGGCACGGCACCCGCCGCCGGGGAGACCCCCGGGAACGTCAGTCCGCCGCCGTACCGGGCTGTCAGCGGTGGACAATGCCGGCGGCGGAATGGCTGATCCGCGCTACAAGCACCCGCGCGTGCGCGCGTGTAACGTCCTCCACCGAACGGACTCCGGCCGCCCGGCGGGTTTCACCGGCCCGCGCACCGCGTCGACGGCCGGTCTCGTGGCGCGACGCTCGCGGAAGCACACATCGACCGAGAGGACGGCGACGCCGTGCGCGCATCACCCGTGAAATCCGTCATCCTGCTCTCCGTGGCCGCGCTGGCGGCGGCCCTCGTCGGTCCCGCGGCCGCCCCGCAGGCGTCCGCGGCCGACCGGAGGACATCCGCACGCGAGGTGCTCCTGGTGGGCAACGCCAAGGGCGGCACGGTCAGCTTCCTCGACGCCGCCACCTACCGGAACCTCGGCTCGCTGAACGCCGTACCGGACCTGGCGGAGCGCCTGCGGGCGATGAACCCGGTCGAGCGGGCGGGATACGAGACGGTCAACCGCATCCAGGGGTACCGCAAGCTCGTGGACGACATGGCGCTCTCCCCCGACGGCCGCACGCTGTACGTCTCGCGCGGCAACCTGTCCGACGCGGTGGCCTTCGACGTCGCGAGCGGGCGGATGCTGTGGCGCTACAAGATCGAGGGCTTCAAGGCCGACCACGCCGCGCTCTCCCCCGACGGCACGCGCTTCATCGTCTCCGCGACGACCGCCTCGGCGGCGCAGGTGCTCGACACCGCCACCGGCCGGCTCGTGACGAACATCCCGACCGGCACCTATCCGCACGCCAACGACTACTCCCCCGACGGCCGGTTCCTGTACAACTCCAGCATCGGCATCACGTCGCTGCCCAGGGCGCTGAACGCGCTCAAGGGCGCGCGGCAGCTCACGATCGTGGACGGGGCCACACTGAAGGTGCTCAAGAAGTACACCTTCGAGTACGGCATCCGGCCGGCGGTGTTCACGCCCGACAACCGGACGATGTACACGCAGTTCTCCTACCTCAACGGCCTCGCCGAGGTCGATCTGACCACCGGGAAGGTCACCCGGAGGGTCGAGCTGCCGTTCAGCGAGGCGGGCCGGAGGCTGCCCGTCGACGACTACCCGCAGAACTCCGCCCACCACGGGATGGCGATGTCGGGAGACGGCGGCGGGCTCTGCGTGGCCGGCACCATCGACGACTACGTGGCGATCGTCGACCGTCCCGGGCTGACCGCGCGGGGCTACGTGCACTACGACACGGGCAGCCTGCCCTACTGGACGACCACGAGCGCCGACGGGCGGCGCTGCTTCGTGTCGCTCAGCGAGAGGAACGAGATCTCGGTCGTCGACTACGGGACGGCGCGTGAGGTCGCGCGCGTGCCGGTGGGCGACTTCCCCCAGCGCGAGCGGCTGGGCCGGGTCCCCGAGGACGTGATCGCCTCCCTCGATCCCGCCGGGGGCTGACGGGGAGAGCGGACGGCGGAAACCGGCACTGGCCGGAATCGTAGTCACTCGCATACTCTAGGTGACGGCCCTCTGCCCCCCAGACCAGGAGTGTGCCCGTGAACAGCTCGGACGGCCGGATCCTGCTTCTCGTGGTGATCGGGACGGCTCTGTTCGCCGTCGGCCGGCGTTTCCAGCGGGCGGCGGACACCTGGGCGGGCTGGGGCAAGGCGGTGAAGGCGGCGGCGGAGGCGGCCGAGAAGATCCCGGGTGCCAGGTCGGCGGCGTGGGCGGCGGTCCGGGGCATGATCGTGGTCGGCGTCGGAGGGCTGATCCTGTTCGCGGTGATCGCGAACGTCATCCGATACTGAGGAGGGCGGTGACCGGCCGCCGGGAGCCCGGAGTTCCCGGGAGGCGCGGGCGCCCGCGCGTCCGGGCCCCGATGGGCTCCGAGCGCCGGGGCCGGCGACCGTCACCCGACGCCGTCCAGGAGGGTGCGGGCCAGGGCCGCCGCGAACTCGTCGAGCGGCTGGGCGGCCGAGCCCGCCGGCGGGCGGTCCCCGGCGAAGGCGTGCAGGAACGCGCGCTGGAAACAGGCCCCCAGGAACAGCGCCGCCGCCGCGGCCGGGTCGGCGTCCGCGCGGATGCGGCCTGCGGCGCGCCGGCCGGCCAGGTAGGCGGTCAGCGCGTCGAGCGGCACGTGCGGGCCCGCGTTCAGCCTGGTCATCTCCTCGCCGTGGCGGCGCAGCAGCGCGGGGTCGGAGAACAGGGAGGCGGCGATCGGGAAGCTCGACTCGTAGAAGGCGACGGCCTCCCGGGCGATCTCGGCCAGGGTCTCCGCGACGCCGCGCCCGTCCGGCTCGGCCACCGAATCGGCGAGGAGCACGCCGAGCCGGGGCAGCCGCTCCTGCAGCACGTGCACGAACAGTTCCTCCTTGCTCGCGAAGTGCTTGTAGAGCGCGGCCTCCGAGCAGCCCGCGGTGCGGGCGATCTCCTTGGTGGTGGTGCGGGCCAGGCCGACGGTCCGCATCAACTGGTGGGCGGCGTCCAGGATCCGGACCCGCGTCGGCTTCATACCGGGCGCTCCCGACGAGTTGACGGTTGGTGAGTGTTCACCCACTCTAGTGGTTAGTGAGTACTCACCAACTTTGCGGGGAGCACCATGAAGCTCACGGTCTGCGGGGCGACAGGGGGCACCGGGCAGGAGATCGTCCGGCAGGCGTTGGCGGCGGGGCACGAGGTCACGGCGGTCGTCCGCGATCCCGCGCGGCTGCCGGAAGGCCTCACCGGCCTGCGCGTGGTGACCGCCGACGTGACCGATCCCAAGGCGCTGCGCCCCGCCATGGAGGGGCGGGACGCCGTCGTCTCGGGCATCGGCCCGCGGAGCAGGAAGCAGGCACGCGCCGGCGTCGTCGCGCCGGCCACGCGCGCGATCCTGTCCGCGATGGCCCTGTGCGGGGTCCGCCGCTTCGTCGCGGTGAGCGCGGCCCCCGTCGGCCCGTCACCGGAGGGCGATCCCTTCCTCGACCGCAGGATCATCCTCCCGCTGGTGCGGAGGTCGCTGCGCGACGTCTACGCGGACCTCGGGGCGATGGAGCAAGCCGTCGGCGGCAGCGACACCGAGTGGACGATCGTGCGACCGCCTCGCCTGCTGGACAGGCCCCTCACGGGGACCTACCGGCGGGTCGTCGGCGCCAACGTCCCCGCCGGCCGCACGATCGCCCGCTCCGACCTGGCCCACGCCATCCTCACCCTGCTGGACGACCCGGCGACGGTACGGCAGGTCGTCGGCGTCGCCTACTGAGGTGCGGATCTCACCAGGCCGAGAGCAGGAGATAGCCGGCCACCGCCGACCCGGCCAGCGCCCCGCCGTAGCAGAACAGGCTGATCACCCTTTCGAAGTGCTTGAGCCGCAGCCCGTGACTCAGGGTGTAGCGGAAGCGGTGAGCCCAGTGGAAGAGCGCCAGTACGCAGAGGCCGAGGAGGACGACACGCGCGATCGGGTGGCCCAGCAGCGCGGACAGGTGCGCGTGGTCGGGCGGCGGCACCCAGCCCAGCGGGAACGCGACCCCGAAGAGGAACAGCAGGGCCGGGATCAGCAGCGCCGACAGCACGCCGCCGGCGCTGAACAACAGCCACAGGAACGGTTCCAACGTCGGACGCCTGGCCATCGTTCACCCCAGGACCAGAAAGACCACGAGCGCCGAGGCGAGCATCCACGCCACGAGGTTGCCCGCGCCGATCGCGGCCGGCGGCAGGCGCCTGCCGCGCAACCGTACGGCCACCGCACGCGGCGAGAGCATGAACAGCCAGGTGACGGCGTGGAGCAGGATGAAGCACAGCGCGATCGCGTTCACCAGAAGCACCCCCGCTGTGGCGCTCACGTCCAGGAACCGCCGGTAGGTCTCCGGCCCCCGGACGACCGCGCCCACCACCAGCAGCAGGAACACCACGGACCACGCGACGAAGACTCCGCTCAGCTCGCGGAGCACGAACAGCAGGTACGAGCGGCGCCGTACCCACCAGAAGATCGATACACGAGGCCGGTACGGCCCGGGACGGAGCTCCGTGTGATCGGCCTTCTCCCTCATCGCGCCCCCCGCGGCAGCAGGAGGCTCTTGAGCGCCTCCATGGCCGCCGTGAGCTTGTAACGCTGGATGGCACCCGCCGGATCGACGCCCTTCGGGCAGACCGCGCTGCACTCGCCCACGAAAGTGCAGGCCCAGATGCCCTCGGCCGCCGACAGGACGTCCATCCGCGCCGAGGCTCCCCGGTCACGCGAGTCGAGGTTGTAACGCTGGGCGAGAGCGGCGGCCGCCGGGCCGATGAACTCCTGATCGAGCCCGTAGACGGGGCAGGCGGCGTAACAGAGCATGCAGTTGATGCACATGCTGAACTGCTCGTACTCCGCACGCTCCGCCGGCAACTGGAGATACTCCCCCTCGGCCTGCGGTTCCCCCTCCGGGCGGACGAGCCAGGGCCTGACCCGCGGCAGCTTGCGCATGAAGTCGCCGATGTCCACGACGAGATCACGCACGACGGGGAAGTTGGACAGCGGTTCGACGCGTACCGGACCCGGCGCGTAACCCTCCAGGAAGGTGGCGCAGGCCAGCTTCGGCTCACCGTCGACGGTCACGCCGCAGCTCCCGCAGACGCCCATCCGGCAGGACCAGCGGTAGGAGAGTGTGCCGTCCAGGTGGTCCTTGATGTGGTTCAGGCCGTCGAGGACCGACCATTCCTTGCGCAGCGGTATCTCGTACTCCCGCGCCGTCGGCTCGGCCTCGCTCTCCGGCCGGTAGCGGGTCACCCGCAGGATGATGTGGTCCACCATGGTCGTCACCTCCCGTACACCCGCTCCCCGGGGGGCCACCGGGTGATCGTCACCGGCAGGTATTCCACCCGCCGTGACCCGTCGGCGTCGCGGTAGATCAGCGAGTTGGCGAGGAACCTGCGGTCGTCCCGGGCCGGGAAGTCGACGCGCTGGTGCGCCCCACGCGACTCCTCCCGCCGCAACGCGCAGTGCACGATGCATTCGGCCACGTCCAGCATGAACGACAGCTCGAGAGCCGCGACCAGCTCGGTGTTGAAGGTCCGGCTGTGGTCCTCCAGGCGGGCGGCGCGGAACCGCTCCCGCAGGGCGTCCAGCCTGTCGGCGGCCTTGGCCAGCGACTCCCCCGAACGGTAGATCCCCGTGCTCTCCTCCATGGTCGCCCGCATCTCCCGGCGGATGGCGGAGATCGGTTCCTTCCCGTCGCCGCGGTCGAGCAGGTCGCGTTCCAGCCGCCGCCGCTCGTCCTCCGCCTGCGCCCGTACGGCCGACCGCAGGACGGTGCCGGTGCCCCGCGCGCCCGAGGCGAACGAGGCGGCGGCCCGCCCGGCGCGGGCCCCGAACACGAGCAGTTCGGGCAGCGAGTTGGAACCGAGGCGGTTGGCGCCGTTGATGCTGACGCAGGCGGCCTCGCCGGCGGCGAACAGCCCCTGAAGGGGGGTGGCGCCGTGGATGTCGGTGTGGACCCCGCCCATCATGTAGTGCACGACCGGCCGCACCGGGATCAGTTCGCGGACCGGGTCGATGTTCTCGTAGCTCCGGCAGAGCTCCCGTACGAAGGGAAGCCTGGCGTCGATGACCGCCTCTCCGAGGTGACGCAGGTCCAGGTGCACGACGGGCCCGTACGGCGTGTCGACGGTCCGGCCCTTCTCGGCCTCCTTGACGAACGCCTGCGAGAGCCGGTCGCGCGGCCCCAGCTCCATGCTGCGCAGCACGGGCCTGGGCGAGGGCGTGCCGAGGTCGTAGTCCTGCAGGTAGCGGTAGCCATCCTTGTTGATCAGCCAGCCGCCCTCGGCCCGGGCCGCCTCGGTGATGAGGATGCCCGTGAACGGCAGGCCGGTCGGGTGGTACTGGACGAACTCCATGTCCTTGAGCGGAGCACCCGCCCGGTACGCCAGGCCCATGCCGTCGCCGGTCTTGATGGCGGCGTTGGTCGTGAACGGGTAGACCTGGCCGCACCCGCCTGTGCACAGGATGACCGCCTTGGCGGCGATGGTCTCGATCCGGCCCGACACCAGCTCGATGGCGACGACGCCGGCCACCCGGCCGTCGTCGACGAGCAGCTTCGTCACGTACCACTCGTCGTAACGGGTGATTCCCTCATACCGGAGGGAGGTCTGGAACAGCGTGTGGAGCAGGTGGAAGCCCGTCTTGTCGGCGGCGAACCAGGTTCGCATCTTCTTCATCCCGCCGAACGGTCGCACGGCCACCCGCCCGTCGGGCTCGCGGCTCCACGGGCAGCCCCAGTGCTCCAGCCGGAGCAGCTCCTCGGGCGCCTCCCTGACGAAGGCCTCGACGGCGTCCTGGGCGCACAGCCACTCTCCGCCGGAGACGGTGTCGTAGGCGTGCTCGTCGAGGCTGTCGTCGGGCCGGGCGACCCCCGCGGCCCCGCCTTCGGCCGAGACCGTGTGGCTGCGCATCGGATACACCTTGGAGACGATCGCCACGCTCAGCCGTGGGTCGTCCTCCGCGACGGCGATCGCGGCGCGCACCCCCGCGCCGCCACCGCCGACGATCAGGACGTCATGCGAGAGCGCCATGCCGCACGGCCACCTCACGGGCGATGTCGTCTCCGGCTCCGCGCGCCGAACGCGGGTGCGCGCCCTCAGGACCCATGATCCGCGTCCAGTTCGTCCCGGGTGGCCTTCCCGTCGTGCCGGACGGCCGACACCTGGATGCTGCCGTCGTGGTACTCGTGACGGACCCTGCGGCAGCCGCAGGCGAAGTACTCGTCCCTGATGATCAGGCCCTGCTCGTCGTCGTCCCGGTAGTACTCACCGTCCACAGTGCTCCCGCACGGAGCCTTCTCGGCTGTGAAACGGGTCCTCGTGCCAACCATCGTCCGCTCCCCCGCAGACGGCTAGGCGCCACAGACGACCGGGGGTTCCCGGCTCCGCACATCGCGGTGAACCGGGGTCGGGGCCCCGGCCCGCACCACGAACGCGTCTAGTTCGCCCTGTACATCCCCAGCGTCTCACCCGGCGGACGCCGGGAGAAGACCCCGCGGTCGAGATCCCGAAGCCGGCGAATCGGCGCGCTCGGCGAACGGCGTCCGCGGGGGACACCTCGGGCTCCTAACCGGCGCGGCCGGGCGCCGGGGAGGCCTCGCGGGCGTCGAGAAGCTCGTCCCAGTGCTCCTCCGCCCAGGCGCACATGACGTCGAGCGGCCCGAGCAGGCTGCGGCCGAGCGGGGTCAGCGCGTACTCGACCCGCTGGGCGGGTCCGGCGTACACGGTCCGCGCGACCAGGCCGTCGCGTTCGAGCGCCCGCAGCGACTGGGTGAGCACCTTGGCGGTGATCCCCCGCAGGGGGACCCGCAGCTCCGAGAACCGCCGCGGGCCGTGCCCAAGACAGCGAATGATCATCCCTGCCCACTTGTCGCCGACCCGGATCGGCATGAGATCCGAGGGGCAGAGCGGGTCGAACATCTCCGGGTCAAGAGGCTCAGTCACCGCTCCACGGTAACCGGTATCCCGGCGGTAACCGCCTGCCCGGCTAGCCTCGCGCACAGCGACCGGCGATCAGGACCGGCACTCGGATGCGAGGTGTTCCCATGGGCAGGATCATCGTCTTCGGCGCGGGCGGCAGGGCCGGGCGGGCGGCCGTCGAGGAAGCCCGCCGGCGCGGCCACCGGGTCACCGCGGTCGTGCGCGACCCGGCCAGGTACGGCGACCTGGCGGCGGGCGGCGCGGCGCTCACCCCCGACGGCGCGGCGGGCCGGACGGCCGACGACACGGTGACCACCCCGGACCGCGCGGTGACCGCCGCGGGCGACGCGGCGGGCCGGACGGCCGACGCTGCGGTGACCACCCCGGACGGCTCGGCGGCGAGCGCGGGCGGTGGGACGGCGAACGGCGTGCCCGTCGTCGCAGGTGACGTCACCGAGGCCGACGTCGTGGTCCGGCTCGCCGTGGGCCACGACGCCGCGATCAACGCCGCCGCCGACCTGGGCGCGCGGCCCGGCGACTTCTTCCCCGCCGCCGCCCGCGCGCTGCTCGACGGGCTGGCGCGGGCCGGGGTGGGCCGCCTGGATCCGCTCGGCCTGGCGTCCGCGCTGGAGACCGGCTCCGGCACGCTCCTGATGGACACGCCCGGCTACCCGCAGGAATACCGCGCCTTCTACCTGGGGCACGCGGCCGGGACCGACGTGCTGCGCACCGCGTCCACCCCGCTCGACTGGCTGGTCCTCAGCCCGGCCGGCGACTTCGACCACGGCGGCACCCGCACCGGCCGCTACCGGACGGCCCCGGCCGGCGCGGCGAGCCGTATCTCCTACGCCGACTTCGCGATCGCGCTGCTCGACGAGATCGACGCCCCGAAGCACCACCGCACACACCTCGGCGTCGAGGCGGGCTGACGGAGGGAGAGCTCCCGGCGGCTGAGACGACGGTGAAAGCACACCTCAGCCGGGGGCGAACGGCGCGAACTCCACGGGCTCCGGAGACATCTAAGCGGCTATGACACGCTCAGCGGTTGCCTTCGCCCTGTTCTGCTTGCTCCTACCGTTCTGCGCCGGATGCGACCGCCAGTCCGCCTCCCCGCTGGACGGCGTCGAAGGCGTACAGGTCGTCGCGGAGTTACGCACCGTTCCCGGGCACTGGGAGAGGGACGAGCTTGAGGCGCTACGCCCGCCGGACCTGGTCGTCTACAGCGACGGCCTGGTCGTCCGGGAGGCCAGGCAATCCACCCGGCTGTCCCCCGCCGAGACCAGCGAGCTCGTCGGACGCCTCGCCGGGGAGCTGCCCGGCAAGGTGGAGAACCCGCCCGAGGTGGCCACGACGAGCGACCTGTCGACCCTGCACATCGGCGTCCACGTGGCCGGCGAGGGCATGCGCCGCCTCTCCGTCTACGGTTACGGCCACGGCGCCCGCACGGTGCCGGAGAAGTACCCCAAGGGCCTGCACGACGCCTACGCGCGGCTGACCGGCATCGCGACCGGCACCCCCTACACCTCGGACCGCGTACGCGTGATGACCGTGGCGTTGCCGGACTCCGCAGCCGAGGACGTCCCGGACCGGATCGGTGACTGGCCCGAGGGCGCCCCGCGGCTTGACCCTGCCCCGGGCTCCGGCGGGACGCAGACGGACGACCTGTCCGGCGAGGAGGCCCGCGCAGCCGCCGCGCACCTGCCCGGCTTCGGCGGGAACCCGAACCGCACGTCGTCCCTGCTGGCCCATCCGACCAGGGGAAACCTCATCGTCGGCTGGCGTTACCTGCTTCCCGCGGAGTCCCCCGCCTGACCCGCCGTGCGGAGACCGTCCGGGCTGCCCGAGCGGACGACGGCGCCCCGGCGGGTCACCCGCCCGCCCGCGGTACGGAGGCCGCCGAGACCCCGCACGTTGTGGCAGCCGTCCCGGTCGAGTCTCCGATCGACGGTCACGTTTCCTCCTCGTGGCGTGTTCTCGCGGTGACGTGTACGACGACCGATCCGGGAGGATGGTCCGGCTCCGGGGCCGTCTCCGCGGGTGACCACCCCGGACGGCTCGGCGGCGAGCGCGGGCGGCCGCGCCACAACCGGCAGAGCCACGGGGCGCGGCCCGGATCAGCCGGCCTTGACGGCCTCGGCCTCCGCGAGGAGCACCCGGGCGAGGGCGTCGGCGGCGTCGACGCGGCCGAGGGACTGGGCGGCTCCGGCCATCGCGGCGCGGGCCGCCGGGTCCCGGAGCAGGGCGTCCAGCTCGGCCAGGAGCCGGTCGGCGGTGGGCCGGTCCTCCAGGAGCGCCCGCGCGGCGCCCGCCTCGGCCAGGTAGCGGGCGTTCTGGCGCTGCTCGTCGGCGGCGGAGGGCACCAGTGGGATGAGCACGGACGGCTTGCCCACGGCGGTCAGCTCGGCGACGGTGCCCGCGCCGCTCCGGGAGACCACGACGTCGGCGGCGGCGAACACGTCGGGCAGTTCCGCGCCGACGTACGCCACCGGGCGGTAGCGGTCGCGCAGTTCGGCGGGGAGCGCGGCGGCGGCCTGGGTGAACCGGTCGATCCAGGCGGGACCGCACTGGTGGACCACCTGCGCGCGGGTGAGCAGCGTGGGCAGGATCGCCTCGACCATGGTGTTGATCTGCCGGCTCCCCTGTGCGCCGCCGGTCACGTAGACAAGGGGCAGGTCGGCGGAGAGTCCGAAGTGCCGTCGCGCCGCGTCGACGTTGCCGCGCAGCAGGTGGGGGCGGATCGGGTTGCCGGTGACCACGGCCCGCTCCCGCGCCCCGGCGGGCAGGTGCTCGATCGAGGACGGGTGGGTCAGCGCGATCCTGCGGGCGAAGCGCGACAGGATGCGGTTGGCCAGGCCGAGCGCGGTGATCTGCTCGTGCATCACCAGCGGGCGGCCCAGCAGCCGGGAGGCGACGCCCAGCGGCACGCACACGTACCCGCCGGTGGACAGCACCACGTCGGGGCGGTAGCGGGCCGCGACGCCGAACGCCTGCAGCACCCCGACCGGGATGCGGAACATGTCGGCGACGTTGGCGGCCAGCTCGCGCGGGCTGGGTGAGCGCCGCAGCTTCCCTGCCTTGATCGCCCGGAACGGGATGCCGTTCTCCACCGCGACACGGGCCTCCAGGCCGCTCTCCGTGCCCACCCAGAGCACGTCGAAGTCGAACCCCCGGCCGATCGCGTAGTCCCGCAGGGCCATGACGGTGGTCAGCGCGGGATAGGTGTGGCCGCCGGTCCCGCCCCCGGTGACGAGTAACCGCAGGGTCCGGCGATCTCCGGCCTTCATGTGTGCATCATCCTTCCGACATCGCGTTCGTTCACATGTTCCGGCCGGACGGAAACGTTCCACGGCCTCGGGCACGGTACCCGAGGTCGGGGTGAAGATCCACTTTGGCCGCCCGTGCCGGGGTGCGACACGCCCACCGGGCGGCGCATCACCGGAACGGCCCACCGATTTGGTGTGATGAGTACGGTATCGACATGGATCTGACCGATGAGCATTTCGCCGCCGCCGCGGAGCGTCTGGAGGACGCGCTGGCGGCGCTTCGAGCCCGCGCCGGGGAGGGCGCGGTGGCGCTGGACTACTTCGGCGACATCGAGGAGGAGCTGCCCCGGATCAGGTCCTGGCTCCTGGACCCGGCGCGCGTGCGGGAGTGGCCGCGCCACGTCGCGCCGCCCGGCTACGGCCTGCTGTTCGCCCAGGCCGCGCTGGCGTCGTTCGCCGACGGGGCGGCCCCGTCCTTCCCCGCGGGCGCGGAACGCACCGACGTCGGCTGGGCGGTGCGCCGGGCCACGATCTGGTACGGCGACACGCGCGTGCCGGGATGGCTGGAACTGCGAGCACCGCTGATCGTGATCGGCTCGCTGACCGTGGAGGGGCTCCTGGACGACGGCGACGTCTTCGACGGCTACCTCGCGGTGGCCGGGAGCCTGCGGGCGCGGTCGGTCCACAGCGCGGCCGACCACCTGGTGCTCGGCACCCTCAGCGCGCAGGCCGTCTTCTGCTCCGGCAACGACGGGTCCCTCGTGGCGGGCGGGGACATCGTGACCGATCTGTTCGTCCCGGGCGAGCACGCGTACGCGCACCGGGGTGAACTGTGGGCCGGGGTCGTCGGCGCCGACGGCCGCGACGCCGTCGTGGCCGAACGGCTCGCACCGTGGCTGCCCGCCGGATACGTCCGCCTCGGCGACGAGAACGCGCCGATCGACAGGTGGCGCATCCTCGAGGAGATCGCCGCGGGGCGGTCGCCGGTGCTCGCCCAGCCCCGGCCGGTGACCTTCCCCTCGCCGGCGCCGCTGGTGGCCGCGCTGGAAGCGCCCGCCGGGGTGACGGAGCTGGACCTGTCACGCAGGCGCCTGCACCGGATCCCCGGGGAGGTGTCGTCCCTCACCGCGCTGGCGCGGCTGGACCTGGAGCACACGCCGCTGACCCGCCTGGACGGCATCGAGGGCCTCGGGGCCCTGGAACACCTGTCGATCAGGAACACCCCCGTGCGGTCGCTGGCCCCGCTGCAGTCCCTGAAGGAGCTGCGCCACCTCGACGTGTCCTACTGCGGGGACGTGCAGGACTGGCACGTGCTCCTCGACCTGCCCGCGCTCGTCACGCTCGTCGCCCACGGCTGCGTCCTGCCGTCGTACGTGCGCGCGCGGCTCCTGGACAGGCTCGGGGACGGGATGACCGGTCAGGGGCCGGGCAGGACCGGCTGAGCGGCCACCGGCGTGCCCCCGGGCCCGGCATGGCCCGGGGCGGGGCCGGGGCCGGGGACCGGACCCTCGCGGCCCGGGTCTAGCCTGAGACCGGAGTCCGGCCGGACCCGAACGGGAAGGCCGGGTCCCCGGGGAGACGCGGGTGGCGCTGCCCGGCGTGCAGTTCGGACTCGGACGATCCGTGGAAGGTGGCATGGACCTGCGGCACTGGGTGGGCGAGGCGGTCTCCTCGATCGAGCGCTGGAAGAAGGAGTCCGGCCCGTACGAGGTCCATCCCTCCCTGCGCGTCGACGACGACCGGATGGGCGAGGCGCTCGACCGCCTGGTCGGGCGGCTGCGCGACAACTACCCCTTCTTCCATCCCCGCTACGCCGGGCAGATGCTCAAGCCCCCGCACCCGGCCGCGATCGTCGGCTACGTCGCGGCAATGCAGATCAACCCGAACAACCACGCCCTGGACGGCGGCCCGGCCACCGCCGCCATGGAGAAGGAGGTCGTCGCCCGGCTGGCCGCCGTGTTCGGCTACCGCGAGCACCTCGGCCACCTGACCAGCAGCGGCACCATCGCCAACCTGGAGGCGCTGTTCGTCGCCCGGGAGAGCCACCCCGGCAGGGCCGTCGCCTACAGCGCGGAGAGCCACTACACGCACGCGCGCATGTGCGGGGTGCTCGGCGTGGAGGGGCGCCGGGTCCCGGTGGACGGCATCGGCCGGATGGACCTGGACGCCCTGGAGGACCTGCTCCGCACCGGCGAGATCGGCACGGTCGTGGCCACGACGGGCACCACCGGGCTCGGCGCCGTCGACCAGGTCCACGAGATCGTCGCGCTGGCCCGCCGGTACGGCGCGCGGGTCCACGTGGACGCCGCCTACGGCGGGTTCTTCGCGCTGCTGGCCGCCGAGGACAGCCCCGAGCCGATCGACCCGCTGCCCTGGCGGGGGATCGCCGAGGCCGACTCGGTCGTGGTCGACCCGCACAAGCACGGGCTCCAGCCCTACGGGTGCGGCGCGGTGCTCTTCCGCGACCCCTCGGTGGGCCGGTTCTACGTGCACGACTCGCCCTACACCTACTTCACCTCCGACGAGCTGCACCTGGGCGAGATCAGCCTGGAGTGCTCGCGGGCGGGCGCGGCCGCGGCGGCGCTCTGGCTGACCTTCGAGCTGCTGCCGCCCACCCCGCAGGGGCTCGGCCGGGTCCTCGCCGCGGGGCGCCGGGCCGCGGTCCGCTGGGCGGACATGATCGAGTCCTCCGAGGTGCTCGACCTCTACCAGCGGCCCGAGCTCGACATCGTGAGCTACTTCCCTGCCGCGGACACGCTGAGCGCGGTGGACGCGGCCTCCCGGCGGGTCATGCGCGAGGGCATGGACGCCCCCGCCGACCCGGTCTTCCTGAGCGTGCTCCGCGTCGGCGCGGCCGACCTGGCCCGGCGCGCACCCCACGTGACCGCCGACGTGGACGGCGGCCGGATCCTGCGCAGCGTGCTGATGAAGCCGGAGCAGGAGACCTACGTCGACGCCCTGCACGCCCGCGTCGAGGCCCTGGCCCGGGGGTGACCCCGGGCGTGGCGGGCGGCTAGACGGGCCTCCCGGCCTGGACGACCGTGCGACGCTCCGGGCCCGCCCACAGGACGGAGGGGTCGCCGAACGGGTCGCCGTCCAGGATCACCAGGTCGGCGACGGCGCCGGGCCGGATCCGGCCCAGGTCGGGGCGGCCGATGAGGTCGGCGTTGACGGAGGTCGCGGAACGCAGGGTCTCCAGGACGCCCGCGACCTCGACCTGGAGCCGGAGCCCGTTGAGCTGCTCGTCCTCCAGCACGCCCATGAGGTCGGTGCCGAACCCGATGCGGACGCCGGCCACCCGGGCGATCTCGACCGCTTCGCGGCCGGCCTTCAGCACCTCGCGGTTCTTCGCCCGGGAGACCGGGGCGAGCCCGAACTCGGCGCCCCGCCGCTCCATGGCGTCGTACGTGGCGAGGGTGGGCACGAGGAACGCGCCGCGCTCGGCCATGAGCCGGGCGGTCGGCGCGTCCAGCAGGTTGCCGTGCTCGATCGAGCGGACGCCGTTCTCCACCGAGTGGACGATCGCCTCCGGCGAGTAGGCGTGGGCGGCCACGTAGCTGCCGCGACGCACCGCCTCGTCCGTGACCGCGCGGACCTCCTCCGGCGAGTACTGCGGGACACGGATCGGGTCGGTGGGCGAGACGACCCCGCCGGAAGTCATGATCTTGATGGCGTGGGCGCCCCGCCGGAAGCGGTCGCGCACGGCCCGGCGGAGGTCGTCCACTCCGTCGACGACCTCCCCGATGTGGCCGCCGCACGCGCACAGATCCAGATCTCCCGGGCGGGCGTCGCCGTGCCCGCCGGTCTGGCTCAGCGCCGGCCCGGTGTACAGGTACCGCGGGGCGGGTGTCAGGCCCTCCGCGATGGCCTTGGCCAGGCCGGGATCTCCCCCCGCCACGTCCCGCACCGTGGTGAACCCGCGGCTCAGGGCGGCGGCGAGCCGGCGCCCCGCGGCCAGCGCGACGTAGCTGAGCGGGCTCGCCTCCAGTTCGAGCATGTCCAGGCTGGTGCCGTACGCGTGGAAGTGGGCGTCGATGAGCCCGGGGACGACCGTGCCGCCCCGGGCGTCGATCACCCGCTCCGCCGGAGGTGGGGTGCCGCCGACCTGGACGACGGTGCCCGCCTCGATGTGGACCGGGCCTTCGACGGGTTCCGCCGAGACGCCGTCGAACACGGCGGCGTTGACAACGGTCAGGCTTCCGGCGGGTGCCGTGGTCATCGTCTGCTGTCCCTTCCGTGCGGCGCCCCAGGGGCCCGCAGTCTCGTGATTCCGTCACCGGGCCGCTCATGCGGGCGATCCGGTGTCGCGCAGCCGCCGGGTGGCGTCCGCGTCGGCCTCGAAGGTAGAAGGTATACGGGCCGATCGCCGCACCGCGGTCGCGGGTGGCCCGCTCCGGCTCCCGCCGTCACGAACCCGTCGCGGACGCCGCGGGAGAACGCGGGACGTCAGACGGCGGGGCAGGGCCAGCCGGGCACGGTCAGCGAGGCCCTCGCGTGGCCGATGACGACGTCGGCACCGGCCAGCGTGCGGATGTGGACCGCGTTGACCGCGATGCCGGCGCCGCCGGCGGTCGGGATCCGCTCATTGATCACGACCGTGGCCACCAGCGGGATGTCTATCTTGAGGCCGATCTCGGGGTCGGCGATCGGGCGGCCGTTGACCCTGAGGTCCGTCAGCCTCACCGCTCCGGCGGTGGTCACGTTTCCGGAGGCGTCGTCCTCGGCCTTCGCCGTGGTGACGATCTCGTCCGCGGTCACCAGGCCGCCGAGCAGGCTGACGCGGGCCGTCCGGGCCGTGGCCGTGGCGGCGCGGAGGCCGTTCGCGTCGACGGTCCCCGAGGCCCCGGTGGTGACGACCCCCAGCGATCCCAGGGCCGGCAGCGTGGCGGCGGCGAGCGTGGCGTCGTCGCCGGCGGGACCCACGGTGCAGGTGACGTCGGACGGCGCGAGCGGTGAGACGGTGAGCAGCGGAGTGGTGAGGCGGCCGCCGTGGGCGTGGGCGTCGAAGGCCAGGACGGGTGGGACGAACGTCACGCCGGCGCACTCCGGCGGGTCGATCCCGGCGACGCCGCCAAGGTCGTCGGCGCAGACGGTGTAGGTGCCGGCCTTCGCCGCCGTCACCTTCACCGTGGCGGCGCAGGACGCCTTGCCCTTGGGAAGCGACCCGGTCACGGTGACGCGCCCGCCGTCCGGGGGCGCCGTCACCGTCGCGTCCGCGCAGTCGGTCACCGGGGCGGCGCCCGTGACGGTGAGGCCGGCGGGCAGGTTCTCGGTGAACGTCCACCCGTTCTTCGCCGCCAGCTCATCGGTGTTGGTGACGGTGAAGGTCAGTGTGGAGTCCCGGCCGACCTCGGCCGACGCGGGGTCGAACCCGACGTCGAGCCGGGGTGTGACGTCCAGGATCCGCACGTTGTCGAACGCGGCGTCGTTGCCGTACCCGCTGCCCTGGAGGTTGACCAGCCGGAGCCCGACCGTGGAGCCGTCGAACAGCACCGGGCTGTCGCTGGTGTAGGTGCCCACCGAGATCCCGTTCACGACCGTGCCGGAGTCGGCGCACGGCTCGATCGGGGTGCTGAAGGCGGGCACCGCCCTCGTCCCGTCGAGCAGGTGGAAGCCGAACCTGGCGTGGTTGGCATAGCAGTTGACCTCGGCGGCGTCGACCGAGAAGGTGAGGAACCTCTTGGCGGCGCCGACGCCGACGGGTGTGACGGTCTCCAGCTGGGTCCTGCCCGGGCCGGGGTCGGCGTGGCTGAACGCGGTGACGGCGTGGTTGGTCGCCGGGTCCCCGCCCGCCCACTTCCCCAGCGAGCCGGCCAGCTGCTTGACCGTGGGCCACCACCCGCCGCAGCCGGTGGCCGGCGGCACGGCCGCCGGGGCCTGCTGCGAGACGATCCAGCCGTTGCAGTCGGCCAGCCACGCCGGGTCGGCGGTGTAGGTCTGGCGGACGGGCGCCGCCCCGGTGTAGCCGGTGACGAGGACGGGCGTGGCGCCCTGGCCGTTCTCGAAGTCCTCGGCGAAGACGACCCGGGGAGCCCGCGGCGTCCCCGGCGAGGTGGTCTCCGCCGAGGCGGTGCCGCCCTGGGCGATCACGACCGGCGCGGTGGAGAGGGCGAGTGCGGCGACGCCGACCAGCGTGCGCCCGAGCACGCCGGGCGCGTGACCGCGCGCATGAGAATTCTTCACGCGCGAACTGATACCAGCGAATCCGGCGTGCCGCGGGCAGCGGGAAGGGCACGGGAACGCGCTCGTCATCGCCCCTTCCGCGTTCCGCCGCGCCAGGTGACCGGGGAGGCGATGGATAACCACCGGATTATTCGCATCTCCCCGGAGGGAAAGATCCGCTTTTCCGGAGCTGTCAACGGTGGTGCCGTCTAATCGGTTTTCCCATTCGGCGGGTGATTCCCCGCCGGGCCGGACGGGAGCACGGCCGGGCGTGTCGGCCGCCTGGTATTTCCGGAGAACGGAAGGTCACCCGTCCCCCGTCGCGTTTCATGCCCGGCGCACGATCCCGGCCCCCGTCCGCCTTTCCGGAGGAGTGCCCCCGCCGGCTCTCCCTGGCGGTCGGCGAGAGAAGCCGGACGGCACAGCCCCGGTCGCCCGTCCCGACGCCCGGCGGATCGGCTTCAGCCCGGTCCCCGCCTCACGGAGCGGTCAGACCGGCTGCATCTCGGGCCGGTCGGCGGTGGCCGTCACCGTACGGCGGTCGAGCAGCCCGGACAGGACCGCCAGGGCGAGGGCCGCGGCGGCGAGCAGCGCGCCCACCCAGTTGGGCGCGGTGTAGCCGAGACCGGCGGTGATGACCAGGCCGCCGAGCCAGGCGGCCAGGGCGTTGCCGAGGTTGAACGCCCCGATGTTGACGGCGGAGGCCAGCGTCGGAGCCGCCGCCGCGTTGTCGAGGACCCGCTTCTGCAGGGGCGGGACGGTCGCGAAGCCGAACGCGCCGAGCAGGAACACCGTGACCGCCGCGGGGATCTGGGCGCGGGAGGTGAGGGTGAAGACGGCGAGCACGAGCGCGAGACCGGCCAGGAGGGCGTAGAGACTGGGCATCAGGGCGCGGTCGGCGAAGCGCCCGCCGAGCAGGTTGCCGATCACGAGCCCGACGCCGAAGAGCACCAGAAGCCAGCTGACCGCCCCTTCGGAGAATCCCGCGACCTGGGTCATCATCGGGGCGATGTAGGTGAACGAGGCGAAGACACCGCCGAAGCCGAGCACGGTCATCGCGATGGCGAGCCACACCTGCGGGTTGCGGAACACGGCCAGTTCCGCTCCGACGTCGGTGCCCGCGGGACGGGGCTGGAGGGGGACGAGCGCGGCGATGCCGACGAGGCCGGCCACGCCGAGGCCCGCCACGACCCAGAAGGTGGCGCGCCAGCCGAGGGCCTGGCCGATGAAGGTGCCCATCGGCACGCCGAGCACGTTGGCGAGGGTGAGGCCGGTGAACATCAGCGCGATGGCGCCGGCCCGCCGGTCGGGGGCGACCAGGTCGCCGGCCAGGACCGAGCCGACGCCGAAGAACGCTCCGTGGGTGAAGGAGGTCACGATGCGGCCGGTCATCATCAACCCGTAGGTGGGCGCCAGCGCGGACAGCACGTTGCCCAGGATGAAGATCACCATGAGCAGGAGGAGCAGGTGCTTGCGCCGCATGCGCGTGCCGAGGATGGTCATCGGGGCCGCGCCCGCCGTGACACCGAGCGCGTACCCGGAGATGAGGTAGCCGGCGGCGGGGATGGACACGCCGAAGTCGCGGGCAACCTCGGGCAGCAGGCCCGCGATCACGAACTCCGTGGTGCCGATGCCGAACGCGCCGATGGCCAGCGCGAGCAGGGCGAGAGGCATGAACCCTCCAGTGACATGCGACAAGTACAGGCGTCGACAATAATTGCAGACGCCTGTTAATTGCAAACGCATGTATTTGCGCGGCGAGGCGGGGCCAGGTGTGAGACGGGCGGGCGGCGGACGCTTCCGGGGCCTCAGCGGCGGCGTACGAGGCGCAGCGGCGGGGTGTGGATGTCGAAGTGCAGCCGCCGCTGCGCCAGGATCGAGTGCG
This sequence comes from Streptosporangium fragile, assembly GCF_039534445.1. Classification (NCBI taxonomy): domain Bacteria; kingdom Bacillati; phylum Actinomycetota; class Actinomycetes; order Streptosporangiales; family Streptosporangiaceae; genus Streptosporangium; species Streptosporangium fragile. The sequence continues at coordinate 63,841 of NZ_BAAAVI010000035.1, forward strand.
GCACCGACTCCGGCGTGGTCAGGCCGAGCTGCTCGAAGACCCGGAACCGCGCCGACACGGCGGCCAGATGGCGGGGCCGCATCGGCGGGTGCCAGATGCTGTAGGTGCCCACGTGCCCGTCGCGGCGGCGGTACCAGCCGAGGGTGGGATGGGTGAGCAGGGGCATCCACTCGTGCTCGCCGTCGAAACCGTCGAGCCGGGCGGGCGGCGCGTCGAGCCCGACGGCCTCACAGTGGGCGTTGTCCGCGGTGAGGCGCCAGCGCACGGGGGCGGCGTCCCAGTCGGCGGCGACGTCGATGTGCGCGCGGTCCCAGGGCATGCCCCACAGCCACTTGGGCACCGCGACGAGCGGGTGGTCGAGGCCGGTGCCGAAGAACCAGACCCCCGGGCGTCCGTCCGCCGTGACGTACGCCCGGTAGTTGATCTGGCCGCAGTTCATCGCCGCCGGCGGGAAGAAGCGGAAGTGGAAGTCCCGGTCACGGAAGGCGACCGCGGAGACGAGCGCCGCGGAGACACCGTCGGCGTAGGTGATCTCAAGCGGGGCGAACCCCTCGGGCAGGAGCCGGGCGACGGCCTCGGTGGGCACCCGGTAACTGACGATCGCGAAGTCGTCCAACTCCGTCTCCGCGTGGTGCCAGCGCAGGGGCGGCCTGGGGGTCCCGGTGAAGGTCATGGCAGGAGAGGATAGAGCGGAAGGCCGGCGGGCTACGACGGGGCACCGGACCAGGGGGACAGGGCCCGGTGGAGGCCGTGGTGCGCGGGCCGTCCGGTCTCCGGGGCCGGGGACGTCCGGTCTCCGGGGCCGGGGACGTCCGGGCAGCGGGGCCGGGGACGTCCGGTCTCCGGGGCCGGGGACGTCCGGGCAGCGGGTGCCGCACCGGACCGGGCGAACCCCATGTGACCAGCGCCGATGGGCGGGTAGACGGACTGGTACATCGGATTCAGGGGGGCAAGATGCGCTCGTCGCTCCGTCTCGGCCGCATCGACGGAATCCCGGTCGGGCTCAACGTCAGTGTGCTGTTCATCGTCGTGATCCTGGTGTTCGGGCTGGCCTTCGGGCGCTTCCCCGTCGCCTTCCCCGGCCTGTCACTCCCGGTCTACCTGCTGGCCGGCCTGGTCTCGGCCGTGCTCTTCCTGGCCTCGTTGCTCGCTCACGAACTCGCGCACGCGGTGGTGGCCAGGCGTCACGGCATCGAGGTGTCGGGGATCACGCTCTGGCTGCTCGGTGGGGTGGCGGAACTGCGCGGCGAGCCGCGTTCGCCGGGAGCCGACCTGAAGATCGCCGCCGTGGGCCCGGCGACGAGCCTCGCCGCCGGGGTGGTGTTCGGGCTCGCGGCGTGGCTGGTCTCCGGCATCGGGGGCGCCCCGCTCCTCGCCGGGATGTTCGCCTACCTGGCGGGGGTCAACGTGCTCCTGGCCGTCTTCAACCTGGTTCCGGCGGCGCCCCTGGACGGGGGGCGGGTGCTGCGCGCCGTACTGTGGGCGCGGCGGGGCGACCGGGTCGGGGCCGCCGTCACCGCCGCCCGGGCCGGCCGCACCTTCGGCTACACGCTCATCGCGCTGGGTTTCCTCCAGGTCGTCGCCGGCCTCGGCTTCCAGGGGCTCTGGCTGGCCATGATCGGCGTGTTCCTCGTCAACGCCGCCGGCGCGGAGGAGCAGCAGGCGCAGGTCGGTGCCGCCCTGCACGGCATCCGGGTGGCGGACGTGATGTCGGCCCCGCTCATCGTCGCCCACCCCGACGAGACGGTGACCGGCCTCGTCGACCGGATCGTGATGCGGCACCGGCTGTCGACCTACCCGCTGGTGGACGAGCGCGGCGGTTTCCTGGGCCTGGTGACGCTCAACCACCTCCGCGAGGTGGCTCCCGGCGAGCGCGCGACGACCCGGCTGCGAGACATCGCCTGCCCCGCGGAGGACGTGCCGACGGCGCGGCCCGAGGAAGCCCTCACCGAGGTGTTGCTGCGGATGGGCGGCTGCGCCGACGGGCGGGTCGCGGTGCTCGGTCCCGGCGGGCACCTGATCGGGCTGCTCACCCCCGGCGACATCAGCCGGACGCTCCGGACCGTCGACCTGCGCGCCGGTGGCCCCTACCTCGCACCGCGCGGCGCCGACCTCACCGCGCCGTACCCCGGCGGCCCCGGAACACCCGCAGGCCGCGGCCGGCCTGAAACGGTGACGCCGCCGTCGCCCCCGGACCGGGCGACGCCGCCACCGGCCGGGTTCCGGCACGATCGCGGAACGTCACCGGATCGCTAGGCCGCGGCCACGGCGCGGGAGCGGTCGGTCGCGAGACCCAGCGCGAGCCCGGCGAGGACGGTGCCCATCAGGTAGCGCTGCACCCGCGTCCAGGCGGGCCGCCGGCCGAGGAACGCCGCGACCGAGCCGGCGGTGAGCACGATGAGGCCGTTGACCGACAGGGCGATGACGATCTGGGTGACTCCCAGCAGGAGACTCTGGGTACCGACGTCACCGCGCGCCGGATCGACGAACTGGGGCAGCAGCGACACGTACAGGATTGCGATCTTGGGGTTGAGCAGGTTGGTGACCAGACCCATGGCGAACAGCCGGCGCGGCGGGTCCACGGGAAGCGCCCCGGGGGCGAAGACCGGCTCACCGCCGGACCGCAACATCCGGTAGGCCAGCCAGAGCAGGTACGCGGCGCCCGCGAGCTTGAGCGCGGTGTAGGCCGCGGGCACCACCGAGAAGACCGCGGCGATCCCGGCGACCGCCGCCAGCAGGTAGACCAGGAAACCCGCGGCGACGCCCGCCAGCGAGATCAGGCCGGCCCGGCGCCCCTGCGTCACCGACCGCGACACCAGATAGATCATGTTGGGGCCGGGGCTGAGGACCATCCCCAGGGCGACCGCGGCGATGCCCACGAGGGCGCTGGCAGAGACCATGGGCCCATCATCGCCCCCTCCCCCGGCCGGAGAAATGGCCAATTTCAAGAATTGGCCCGGAACACACCGGACTCCCCGTGCCACACTCCGGTCACCGGCGAACCCGGCACGGAGATCGCCCGGCTCCCGCAGACCGGCCCGCACCTCGATGACCTTTCAGCGGCCGCGCGGCACCGTACCCGGCCGCCCGCCGGGTTCCCGCCCGAGCCACCCGAGGACCCCGGGCGAGTGTGGGCCGGCCGGGGCGGCTCGGGTGACGGCCACTCCGGCCCGTGCGGGCGACGCGCGGCGGCGGGGCCGAGACGGCCCGTGCGGGCGGGTGAGGGGGACGCGGGCGGCGGGTCAGGCCTCGTGGAAGCGGATGTCGCGGTCCACGGCCCGTGGGACGACGAAGTCGAGTGTGCGCTCCCCCTCGCGCTCCAGCTCCGCCCGCTCCCCCGCGCTCACCGGCGCGAACAGCTCGACGTCCAGGACCGCCTCGCCGCGCTTCCGCGTCACCTTCCACACGCCGCGCACGAAGCCGTCCACCAGCACCGTCGCCCTGATGATGCCGTTGACCGTGAAGACGCGGGACCGGTGTTCGTCCGCCATGACGCGGGTCCTGGTCCGCTCGGCGAACGACAGCAACATGTTGTCGTACTCCGACAGATAGCGCGCCGGGGCGGGGGTGGCGGGGTCGGGCCGGGAGGCCTCGGGCAGGTCGAACAGCTCGGCGCCGTCCTCGGTGGCGAAAGCCCGCAGGTCCATCCCCCGCACGACCTCTCCCAGCCGGGTCAGGCCCGACCACTGCTGGACATCCATCACGGTCGCCGGACCGTACGCGGCCAGGTAGCGGCGGATCATGTCCTCCGCGCGGGAGCGCTCGTCCTGCGGACGGCCCAGCCACGCCTCGGCGGTGGTGTGGGCGGGCTGCCCGCCCACCCCCCAGACGCCCCTGGGCGGAACCTGTACCAGCGCCAGCGTGTTGCGCACGCCGGCGACCAGATCCGCCGCGTCGTGCTCCGGCCACCGCTCCCGCAGCAGTCCGCCGAGCTCGCGGAAGGTCAGCGGGCGTTCCTCCACCAGCGCGCGCCCGGCCTCGGCGAGCTCGCCGAGGTCCACCCCGGCCAGCCCCTTCCCGCGCGAGCTCCGCAGGAGCCGGACCAGCACGGGCCCCAGCAACGGGCGCACGGCCAGGGCGTCCTCGGCGGTGACCAGGTGGATCGTGGAGCGCATGAGCGCCAGGCGGACGACGCTGCGCTCGGTGAGCAGCCGGGTGAGCTCGTCATGGGTGAAACCGGCCAGGCGGGTCCAGAGCCCGACGTAGGGCGGGTTGGGCGCCTGGGCCTGCATGCCGTACAGGCGCCGGACGGCCTCCAGCGCGGGCAGCTCCGTCCGGGACAGCAGGAGTTGCCGGTCCAGGGTGGCGCGGTTAAGCGCGCGCCGGCTGAGCACCTCGGGCATGCGTGTCCTCTCCTGAGGCCGGGTCCGGACTCCGGCAGGCTACCAGAACGGAATGATTTATTCCGATAGTCTGCGTGCCCGGCACCAGGCCGGCGGGCTTCGGGTCGCCGGCACCGCCCGCGGCCCGGTCGCCGTCCTGGCACGACCGCCGACCGGCCGCCGGCCCGGGGCGGACCCCCGTCCGCGGCTCCGGCCGGCGCTCCCGGAACCCCAGAGGGTTTCCGGGAGCGCCGAACCACGTCAGGGGTCAGCTCACCACCTGTCCCGCCCACACATGAGGCACATCCTTGAGGTCGTACTCCCTGCCCGCGGCCAGGGCGCGATCGGCGTAGCCGTCCTCGTCGGCGTCGGCCGGGGCGAAAGCGGAATCGGCGTCGCCGTCGCCGTCGTGGTCGTAACCGGCGCGGGCCAGGGCGAGATCGACGTCGCCGTCGCCGTCGTGGTCGTAACCGGCGCGGGCCAGGGCGCGATCGGCGTAGCCGTCCTCGTCGGCGTCGGCCGGGGCGAAAGCGGAATCGGCGTCGCCGTCGCCGTCGCGGTCGTAACCGGTGCCGGCCAGGGCGTAATCGACGCGACCGTCTCCATCGGTGTCGGCCGCGGCCAGGGTGCCTCGGCCGACGGCGTCGAAACCGGCCTGCGTCTGGACGGCCCCGACGGCCAGGGCCGCCGCCAGGGCGAGCCCCACCGCCGACCGTGTGATCGTCTTGGTATGCATGACCCGTACTGTGCACGCGGCCACTTGTGTATCACTTGGAATCGGCCTGGTTCCCGCGCCGGGCGGCAGGCTGCGGACGCGGCGGTCAGCTCCGGGTCCGGCGGCGGAAGAGGTACAGCCCCACCCCGCCGAAGAGGAGCATCGAGGCGACCGAGCCCGGAGTGACGCCGAACAGCGCGTCGGCGTGTCCCTCGAAGCGCACGTGCCCGTTGACCAGGAGCGGGGTCGCCAGCGCGCCGCTGACCGTGTGAAGCACCACGCCCGGCCAGATCGAGCCGGTCAGCACGCGCATCTCGCCGTAGAGGACGGCCAGCGCCACGGTGCCGGCCAGGAAGACCGGGAGGAACCACAGCCAGGGCAGCGCCGTCATGCTGCGGAAGTCGGCCGGGGACATCCAGACCGTGTACAGCGGGATGTGCCACAACCCCCAGACCACGCCGACGAGCACGTGCGGTGCGATGCCCGGCAGGCCGAGCGCCATGGCGGTACGCGTGCCGTACCCGCGGAAGACGAACTCCTCCAGCAGGTTCTTGACCACCAGGAACCCGAGGGCGGCGGTGAAGGCCGCGGGGAGGGCCGGTCTGCCGGCCGGCGGGGTCGTGGAGAACGTCGCGGCGCCCCCGGCCACCGCCGCCGCGACGCAGAGGGCGGCCGCGGCGGGGAAGAGCACCACCGCGAACGTGAACCAGCGGGCGCGGTGCGGGAACCGTAACGTCAGCCCCAGGGGCCCCGCGCCGTCCCGGCTGAGGAAGTGGAGAGCGAGCGCGGTCAGCGCGGGGACGAGGATCCACAACCCCTGGCCGGGTGTGCTGCCGCTCGTGGAGACCACGCTCCCGGCACCGGTGATCTGCCCGGTGGCCCGGTCCAGGGCGACGAAGAGCCAGCCGCCGCCGACGGTGACGACGGCGAAGACGGCGAAGTTGATGCGGGCGCGGAGGCGGGAGGGCGACCGGCGCTCCCCGGCGGGCGGCACCGGCGTCGTCAGGGTCATTGCGGCTCTCCGTTCGTGAGAGTGTCGCCGGGTTCCTCGGGGGCGCCGGGTTCCTCGGGGGCGCCGTCGAGCAGGGCGAGCGCCTCGGCGGCCCAGGCGATGACGGCTTCGGCGCCGTGCCTGCCTGCGGAGACGGTCATCATGGTGTAGGGCAGATCCGGCGAGCCCCGGTCCTGGACGGCGACCGCGCGGGCCAGCGTGTCGTACTCGGCGAGGCGCCGCTCGGCGTCCGCCTTCGCCTCCCGGATCAGCTCCCGGCACTTCTCCGCCCCCAGGTTGCGGCCGAAGAACAGGCGGAGCAGAAGCCCGTTGCGCGGCGGCACGGCTTTGATCGGTTCACTCAGCAGCTCGCGGAGGCGCGCGGCACCGGAGTCGGTGATCACGAAGATCGACGAGCCCGGCCGTGATCCTTCACGGCGTCGCACGTGCCCCCGCTGTTCGAGGGTGCCGAGCGTCGGGTAGATCTGGCCGAAGCTCTCGCTCCAGAAGTGCCCGAGCACGTCCCGGATCGCCTCCCGCAGCGCGTACGCCGTCATCGGCTGCATGCTCAGGGCCCCGAGGACCGCCATTTCCGTCTGACCTTGCCGCGCCATCAGCGACCTCCATATCTGTTAGATATTTCTAACAGATAGATAATCCTCCGACAATCCCGGCAACCCCGCGGAACCCCCACGCCCGGCCCTCTGCCGGAGACCCGGGGCGGGGCGGCGCCGACGCGTCCGAACCGGCGGGTGCCACCGGGTGACGGCCGGTCGCGGGGACGGCAGGCGACCGGCCGGTGCCATGCAGGTGCCCGAGCCGGACGCCCGGGGCCTGTCTCATAATTGGTGCTGTCCCCCCGCCCGCACGGCACCACGGAGGGACCACGCCCTGGGAGGCATCATGGAACTCGGGCTGAGAGACAAGGTCGCCGTCATCACCGGCGGCAGCGCGGGCATCGGCCTCGCCGTGGCGCGGGGCCTGGCCGCCGAGGGCGTGCACCTCGTCCTCGCGGCACGCGCCGCCGACCGCCTCGAGCAGGAGTCCCGCGGCATCAGGGAGACCTACGGCGTGCGGGTCCTCCCCGTCGCGTGCGACGTGTCGACGGCGGAGGGCACGGCGAGGCTGACCTCGGCGGCCGAGGAGGCCTTCGCCGGCACGGACATCCTCGTCAACAACGCCGGCGCCGGGTCGAACGAGACCATCCTCGACGCGCCCGACGAGAGATGGCAGGCCTACTGGGACCTGCACGTCATGGCGGCCGTGCGGCTGGCCCGCGGCCTCGTCCCCGGCATGCGGCGGCGCGGCGGCGGAGTCATCCTCCACAACGCGTCGATCTGCGCCGTGCAGCCGCTGTGGTACGAGCCGATCTACAACGTGACCAAGGCCGCGCTCATGATGTTCTCCAAGACGCTGTCCGCCGAGGTCGTCGGCCACAACATCCGCGTCAACTGCGTCAATCCCGGCCTGGTCCTCACCCCCGACTGGGTGAGGACCGCGAAGGAGCTCACCGCGGACAGCGGCGGAGACTGGCAGGGGTACCTCGACGGCGTCGCCCGGGAGCACGCGCCCATCGAACGCTTCGCCACACCGGAGGAGGTCGCGGACCTCTTCGTCTTCCTGTGCTCCGACCGGGCCGGCTACTCCGTGGGCTCCACCTACTTCGTCGACGGCGGGATGCTCAAGACGGTCTGACCCCGCGGCCGGCGTCGCCGTCACTCCCGGGGCACGTCACCCCCGGAGGCGCGGGTGGTACCGCGGCCGGCGTCGCCGGCCCGTCCGTCACGAGGCGGGTCCTCCCGGTCCCCGGCGCGGGGTCCGGGGCTCGGGCGACGGATCACACCGACACGGCGCCTTTACTATGTAGATTACCGGCGGACCGGTAAGGTCGGCACGGTGAGCGTGCCAGCCGTATCCCCCGCGCCCGGCCCCGCCGTCGAGCCCGCGCGCGATCCCTACCGGGTGTACCTCGACTCGCTGACCAGCGCGGAATCCCGCCGCACCATGCAGGGCTGCCTCGACCGGCTGGCGGCCCTGATCTCCGGGGACGAGGCGTCCTCCGGCGCAGGCCAGCCCTGGCACCTGCTCCGGTACGAGCACACCGTGCGCATCCGCGCCCTGATGACCGAGCGCGGCTGGTCGCCCTCCCACATCAACAAGCACCTGGTCGCGCTGCGCCGGGTGCTGCGCGAGGCCTGGCGGCTCGGGCAGATGACCGCCGAGGAGTACCAGCGCGCCGCCGACCTGCCGACGATCGAGCACACCCGCCTGCCCGCGGGCCAGCACGTCCCGGCCGAGGTCGTGGGGGCGGCGCTGGCCGCGTGCGACCACGACGACTCCCCCGCGGGGGCGCGCGACGCCGCCCTGCTGGCGACGCTCTACTCCACCGGCTGCCGCCGCGCCGAGATCGCCGCGCTGACCCTCGCCGACTACGACCCCGGTTCGCGCTCGCTGCGGGTGCGGGGCAAGCGCGACAAGGAGCGGCTGGTCTACCTGACCACCGAGGCCGTCGGCAGGATGGAACGCTGGCTGGCCGTGCGGGGCCGGCCCGCCGGGGCGCTGTTCTGCCCCATCAGCAGGTTCGGGCGGCTGCGGGTCAGGAACGGCGGGCCCGCGCCGATGACGGGCCAGGCGGTCGCCGACATCCTGGCCAGGCGGCTGGCCGAGGCGGGGGCCATGCCGCGCACCCCGCACGACTTCCGGCGCACCTTCATCGGCGAGCTGCTCGACGCCGGGGTGGACCTGGCCACCGCCCAGGCCCTGGTCGGCCACTCCTCCCCCGCCACCACGGCCCGCTACGACCGCCGCCCCGAACGGCGCCGCCGCGAGGCCGTCGACCGGATCACCCTGCCCGCGCCCCGGCCTCTCTGAGCCCGGCCGCCCGGTGCCCACGCCGCGATCGGCTCCCGGTTCGGACCGCCCGGCACCCGCGTGCCGCTCCGGGGAGACCGCGGGTCACCGGAGCACACGCTCGTTCGTGACCCGGATGTCCGCCCGCGTCCTCGGCGGCGGTTCGGCCGGTCGCTCCCGCGTCACCCCGATGGAACCTTCATCGAACCGGTCCTGGGGGTCACCACCGGTCGAGGTGCAGGACGGTGTCCAGGGGCTCGCGCGCGGCGGGCTTGAACGTCTCCCCGGTGTAGTAGGCGGTCGGGATCAGCGCGCCCTGGTGCACGCCCTCGGGGATGCCCAGGATCTGCGCCACCTCGGCCTCCCGGCCCAGGTGCAGCGACGTCCACGCCGTCCCGAGTCCGCGGGCGCGGGCGGCCAGGCAGTAGCTCCATGCCGCCGGCAGCAGTGAACCCCACAGGCCGGCCTGGTTCACCGCCTGGAACGACTCGTCGGTGCGGATGCAGGGGATCACGAGCACGGGCACGTCGCCCAGGTGGTCGCCCAGCCACAGGACGCTGTCACCGACCCGGTGCTGCACCGGGGCGCGGTCGGGCCGGTCGGTGAACAGCCGGCCGGCGAAGCCTCGCGACTCGGCGTACCGGACGACCTGCCGGCGGTAGATCTCCCCGACGGCGGCGCGCTTCGCCGCATCGGTGACCACCACCCAGTGCCACGCCTGTCTGTTGGAGCCCGACGGCGCCTGCAGCGCGATCTCCAGGCACTCGCGGATCAGCTCGATCGGTACCGGACGGGTGAGGTCGAGGCGTTTACGGACGGCGCGGGTGGTGGTGAGCAGTTCGTCGGGTGTCAGCGGCAGCGTCATGGGCCCGATTCTGCCAGCCGTGGCCCGGTGAACCGGCATCGGCGGATCAGCAGGCGGGAGGAGCGCGGCCGACGCCGATCGGCGGGGGAAGGAGCGGATGAATCCGCCGGGCCGGCGTATTCCGCGGCTTCACCGGGTGCCGCCCCTGCCGGGTTCGGCTGATCCGCCCCCCAAGATTCGCCAGAGGCGCCGTTACTGTCGGTGGCTCCCTCTACCATGAGCCACCTCAGAGGAGGGATGGCCGCTCATGGTGGACGCGCTGAGGGTTGCGCTGCTGGTCACGACCGATCTTCCGCCGGATACGGACCTGGCGGAGTTCGGGCGGTTGCTGGTCGATTCGGTGCGCACGCTCCAGCGGGGCGATGTGGTGTACGCCGGCCTGCTGCGGGGCGGGGTCTTCTGGCTCGACCGGCCGCTGCCGCCGGTCGACGACGAGCTCCCCGGCGCGGCGGCCGAGGAGCTGCGCTTCGCCGCCATGCTGGGCCACCTGTCGGTGCCCGCCTCGGCCGCCTCGCCCGCCTCGGCCAGGCAGGCGGTCGCCGACGCCGGTCGGGCGATCGCCGCCGCCGTCGCCGCCCGGTACGGCGACCTGGGCAGCCCGCCCGCCGTGCTGGCGATCCGCAGCGAGGACGTCCGTGAGCGCACCCCCGACGCGGCCATCCCCGTCGGGGGTGCGGAGCCCCTCGCCGCGCCGGCCGGGCCGGGGTCACCGGCCCGGCCCGCGGGTCAGCCCCCGGTGACGGCCTGGAACGTCCAGGTGCCGGAGCCGACGCCGTAGACGGCCTCGGTGGCCGTCGCGCGGACGGGGGTGGCGCCGTGCGGCGCCTCCGGACGGGCGCCGTCGGCGAGCGGCACGCGCACCTCGGCCGTGCTGCCCGGCGGCACGGTCACGACCAGTTCGAACCGGCCGTCCGTCTTCGTCCACGCCGTGCGGATCTCGCCGTACGGGCTGCGGTAGCTGCCGGAGGCGCCGGTGAGGTCACCCACGACCGCCGGGGCGATCACGAGCTTGCGGAAGCCGACGGAGTCGGCGGCCTGCTCGATGCCGGCCAGCCGGCCGGTGAACCACGAGTCGATCGAACCGAGCATGAAGTGGTTCTGCGACTGCCCGCTGGTGCCGTCCCACATCTCGCCGAGCGAGGTGTTGCCGTGCACGACCTGGTAGCCGTAGCTGGGACTGGTCGTCTGGGTCGCGATCTTGTAGACGACGTCGTCCCTGCCGCTCTCGGACAGCACCCGGAACGCCGCCGGGAGCGAGATCTCGCCGAGCAGCAGGTGCCAGCCGGCCTGCTCGATGCTGCCGATCAGGTGGTCGAGGAGCCGCTGCCGTTGGTCGGCCGGGACCGCGCCCATGTCGAGGGCGAGCGCCTCGGCGCCCTGGCCGCCGCCGGCGAAGGTGCCGGTCGCCGGGTCGTAGTACCTGTCGGACAGGGCCTTGGCACTGGCGTCGGCCTTGGCCCGGTAGCCGGCGGCGTCCGCGGTGTGACCGAGCACCTCAGCAATCTTGGACATGGTGTCCAGCACCCGCCAGTACCCGTAGGTGCCGGAGACCATCTTGGGGAAGGTCCGGTCCGGGGTGATCCAGTCGCCCAGGCTGTAGTCGGTGAGCCCGCCCACGGCCCGCGCCTCCAGGTAGGCGGCGTACTTGCGCATGGCCTCATAGTGGGTGCGCATGGTCTCGGTGTCACCGTAGGTGCGGTAGAGCTGCCAGGGCACCACCACGAAGGCGCCGCCCCAGTTGGGGTCGTCCCGGTAGGCGCCCGCCAGCACCGTGTAGTCCGGGACCGTGCTCGGCACCAGGCCGGTCGGGGTCTGCGCGTCGGCCATGTCCTGCACGACCTTGCGCAGCTGGGCCTGGACGTCGTAGTTGCCGGTGAGGGCGCCGGAGACGAGGTGCACCTGTTCCAGCCAGCCGAGCTTCTCCCGGCTCGGGCAGTCGGTGAAGACGCTCATCATGTTGCCCTCGATCGCCCGGCGGATGAGCGAGTGGATGCCGTTGACGAGCTGGTTGGAGGAGGAGAAGCTCCCGGCGGAGGCGTTGTCGGTGTGCAGCACGTGACCGCGGACCGAGACCTGGGTTCCGGCGGGGGCGCCGCGGACCTCCAGGTAGCGGAAGCCGTGGTAGCTGAAGCGCGGATGCCACGTCTCCGGCTCGCCGGTGCCGCGCGTCGTGTACTGGTCCCAGATGGGCGCGCCGACGTTGCTGGCCGACTGGTAGGCCCGGCCGTCCTTGAGGCTCTCGGCCGGGTGGACCCGCACGGTGGTGCCGGCCGGCGCCGTGACGGTGAGCTCCGGCCAGCCGGCGATGTTCCGGCCGAGGTCGAAGACCTGGTAGCCGTCGCCGCCGCCCACGGGGGTGCCCTCCAGGGTGTCGATCACGCGGATCGGCTCGGCGGAGCGCCCGCTGAGCACGGTCGCCTCACCGGGGGCGGCGACCGCGACGGGCGGCTGCCAGCCGTCCCGCTTCGCGCCGGGCCGGTCCCAGCCGGGAAGCTCCCGCCGGGCGTCGTAGTCCTCGCCGCCGTACCAGTTGGAGAAGGTGGTGGGGCCGAGAGTCGTCAGCCAGTCGTCACCGGTGACCAGGCGGGTCACCGTGCCGTCGGCGCGGGTGACCTCCAGCTGGGCGATGAGCTTGGGGTCGCTGAAGGTGGCGGCGAACTTGCGGTACCGGTCCGGGGTGGAGATCACGTTGGACGCGCCGTTGCCCAGCGAGACGCCGATGGTGTTGGCGCCGCGGCGCAGCAGCCTGGTCACGTCATGGGTGGCGTACTGGACGCGGTCGGCGAAGTCGGTGTTGCCCGGTTCGAGGACGGTGTCGCCGACGCGGCGGCCGTTGACGGCGACCTCGTGGATGCCGAGCCCGCTCACGTAGAGGCGGGCGCTGCGGATCTCGCCGGGCAGGTCGAAGTCCTTGGCGAGGATCGGCAGCGCCACGGGGACCGGGGAGACCGGCGGTTCCTGGCCGGTGACGGTCTGGCGCGTGGTGTACGGGCCCTCGGCGGTGTCGGCCGTCGAGACGGAGTAGTCGACCGGGGCGTTGGGCACCTTGCCGCCCTCGGCGGGGACGTCCGTGCGCGGGTAGAGCAGGACCTGGTCGAAGGTCTTGACCGCCTTCAGGTCGAGGGTGACCGTGATCGGCTTCGCCGAGACGTCCGCCCCCGGGTAGGCGGAGCTGGACCAGCCGGCGAAGGTCTGGTTGGTGGTCTGGGTGCCGTCGGTCAGGTACCTCGTGTCCCAGACCCGGTTCACCCTGCCGCCGGTGTCGGAGGAGGTCACCGTGGCGCCGGCGGCGAGGTTGACGCCCGCGTCGGCGGAGTCGCGGACCTCGACCTCGGCGAGCCGGAGCCGCCAGCTCGGGTCGGGGAGGTTCTCCACCAGGGGCAGGCCGAGGCGGGTGACGTCGAGGCGGACGTAGCGGGCGGTGGTCTTGGGCAGCCGCACCACCATCGGGGTGGGCTGCTTGGCCTTGAACTGCCAGTCGCGGTGGGTGATCCACGCCGCCGACCAGTCCCGGGCGGCGGTCAGGCCGGTCTCGAACCAGGCCGGCGCGCTCCAGGCGGAGGGACGCCCGCCGGTCCAGACACGCACCCGCCAGTGGACGCGGGTGCGGCTGCCGATCGGCGTGCCGGCGTAGTCGACGCGCTGGGCCGCGGAGTCGACCTGGCCGGTGTCCCACAGGTCGGGCTGCCCCTGTTCGAGAAGCTTGCGGTCGGTGGCGGCCTGTACCTGGTAGGCGGACTGCGTCACGCCGCGCGCGCCGGATCGCAGCCGCCAGGTGAGGGGCGGGGTGGTGTCGTCGATGCCGAGCGCCTCGCGGAGGTCGGCGGCGCGCAGCCCGGTGGCGCCGGGGCCCGCGTCGGCGGCGGCGGACGGTGCCGGGGCCGCGCACAGGGCGGTGAGGATCGCGGCGACCGAGGCGCCGAGCCGGGCATGGCGTTTCAGCAAAACTGCCTCCAGGGGGTGATGTGAGGGTGACGGGTGTGGCGGTCGGGGAAGAGGTGCGCGGTCACCGGCCCTCGCCGTGCAGCGCCGCGATGTCGGACGCCGCGAGGGCGTGGTTGTAGACGCGGAAGTCGTCCACCTGGCCGTTCAGGTGGGGATGGCTGGTGTTCTGCGAGCGGCCGAGGAAGTTCTGCGTGGTGGCGCCCAGGACCAGCGGGCTCATGACGAGCGCGGCGTTGCGCCCGGTCTCGGCACCGTCGACGTAGAGGATCCCGGTGCCGTCGCCGATGGTCACGGCCACGTGGGTCCAGGTGCCCACCGGGAGCGGGCCGCCCGCGTCGATGACGTCCTCGCCCTCCATGCCGCAGATCTTCATGGCGAAGCGCGCCTTGCCCAGCCCGGTCCGGGGGGTGAGGAACATGTAGGTCTGCTTGTGGAAACCGAGGTCGAAGACCCGGGCGGAGTTGGCGATCGCCTCCAGCCGCACCCATACGGAGACGGTCAGCTCGGCCAGCCCGGTGATCAGCCCCGCGGGCAGGGCGACGTGGCCGCCCTTGCCGTCGAGCGCCACCGCCCCGTCCGTGGTCCACGTGGCGCCCGCGCTCAGCGTGGCGGCCGGCATCCGGCCGGTCGCGTCCGCCGCGACGGTGCCCTGTCCCTCGCCGAAGGCGTACCGGGCGAGCAGCCGGGGCCGCGACCGCCGGGGCGGGACCGTCCAGTAGACGTTGTAGTTCTGGTGGTGGATGTCGGCGAACGGCATCAGGGAGACCTCGGTGCCGTCCGCGGTCGCGGTGAACCGCAGCGGCCTGTCGCCGTCCGCCCGTACGGAGCGGGGGTCGATGGCCGGGATCGCGCGCAGCTCGCGGTCCCCGTACGCTCCGCCGAGCACCACCGGGCCGTAGGTGACGGCCTGCGTGGTGGGGTTGTCGGGCGCCTTCCGCCAGGCCAGGTCCATCGGGAAGGTGATCTCGACGGTGTCGCCCGTGTGCCAGCCGCGGTCGAGGGTCACGAACGTGCCGGGCTCGGCGGTGATCGGGACCGCGGTCCCGTTGAGCCGGACCCGCGCGTGGCGGCCGTGCTCGCGCAGCCACGCGGGCACGCGCACCTTGAGCGCGAACCTTCCCTCCCCGGTCACGGTGAGGCGGGTGCTCTCCTCCTCCGGGTAGCGCGTCTCCTGCCGGATCCGGATCCCGCGTTCCGGCCAGGTCAGCTCCGACGGGATGAACAGGTTGACGTAGAGATCATCGCCGGACCGGAGGTAGATGCTGTCGGCGAACTTGGTGTGGGTCTCCATCCCGGTGCCGTGGTCGCACGAGAAGTTGTCGTAGTCGCTGCTGTAACTGCCCGGCGCGGAACCCAGACCGCCCTTCGGCTGTCGCCGCGAGCCCGCCCACAGGCCCGTGTAGTAGGTGCAGAACCCGTGCTCGGAGTCGGGGTCCTGCTCGCCGAGCATCTGGTTGTAGAGGGTCCACTCGTAGTAGTCCATGTACTCGGACCGGCGCGGATCGTGCAGGAAGAGCAGCCGCGAGAGCTTCAGCATGTTGTAGCTGTTGCAGTTCTCGCAGGTGTCCTCGCCGAGCCGGCTGGCGATCTCGCCCGGCGGGTTGAAGAACTCGACGTTGCTGTTCCCGCCGATCACGTACGTGTGGTGGTGGACCACCGTGTCCCAGAAGAAGGTGGCGATGTCGAGGTAGCGGGTGTCGCCGGTGGCCTCGTACTCCCGGACCGCGCCCACGATCTTCGGGATCGTGGTGTTGGCGTGCTGGCCCGCCAGCGCGTCCCGCCCTTCGGCCAGCGGCCCGTAGATCTCCTCGTGGTCGAAGCGCTGCGCGGCGCGCAGGTGCGCGGAGTCCCGTGTCAGGAGGTAGAGGTTGGCGAGTACCTCGTTCATGCCGCCGAACTCCACCCGCAGCAGCTGCTGCATCCGGTCCCGGCCGAGCTTCGCGGTGCGGGCGTCGACCCAGCCGGCCATGCCGGTCAGCACGTCGAGAGCCTGCCGGTTGCCGCTCAGCTGGTACTGGTCGAGGAGCCCCGCCATGATCTTGTGGATCGTGTAGTAGGGCGCCCACGGCTTCCCGCCGGCCTCCAGCTGGTCGAAGACGGTCTCCTCGAAGGCCGACAGGTAGCCGGTGTTGTACCCCCTGCCGGGTGACGCGGCCTGGCACTTCGCGAGTTCCCCGACGATGTGGCGGGCCTTGGCGGCGTACTCGTCGTCGCCGGTGTTGGCGTGCGCCTGGGCCAGACCCGACAGCAGGTGCCCGGTGGAGTGGCCGCGCAGCAGGACGTTCGGCGCCTCCCAGCCGCCGCACGGCTCCGCCGAGGAGGGCAGGCCGACGTTGAGCCGGAAGGTGTGCAGGAGCCGGTCCGGGTCGACGAACTTCAGGTAGGCGCAGGTCCGCGCCATGTTCTGGCGGAACCTGCTGTCGAGGAGCGTGACGGCGGACAGGGGGAACGGTGCGAGGGCGGTTTCCGGGGTCCGCGAGGCGGCGGCCCGGGCGGGGGTGCCGAGCGGGCCGCCCAGTCCGAGGGCCGCAGCGGCGCCGCCCGCGGTCACGATGAATCCTCGGCGATCGAACAGGCCTGAACGGTTCAAGGGGTTCATGGGTCTCCCTGATGCGCCCCGGACGGGGCCGGAGCATGGGTCTTACGTGCCTGGCCGGTTTGCTTCACCGGGGGAACCCGGGCAGCCGGAACCGCCCGCCCCGGACGGATCCGGGGCGCGGTCTCCATGTGCCCGGCCGGCTCACTTCACCGGGGGAACCCGGGCAGCCGGAACCGCCCGGCCCGCCCGGGGCGGGGCGGGTCCGGTGGCCGGTCAGTCGTCGTGCCGGTGGCTTCTGATCTCGTGGCGGCCGCCGGTCAGGCCGTCGAGGTAGACGTACTCGCCGTCCGTGTACGCGCCGTACGCCTTGGCCTTGGTGCCGTTCCAGGCGAGCCTGCCGTCGACGAAGACCGTGATCTCCTTGCCGAAGGTCGGCACCCCGGCCCGGCCGGTGGCGCCGCGCGGCACGGTGAGCTCGGCGTCGTACCTGCCGCGCGCCCGATCGACGCGCCAGGAGCCCTCCACCGGGCCGAGCGTGGTGGTGATCCGTCCCCGGGCGAAGGTGAGGTCGGCGGGGTGCGGGACGAAGTCGAAGCTCCGCCCGCCCGTGCCGGTCGGGTTGAGGCCGAGCACGGAGAACGTGAGCGCGGGGGTCGGTCCGGTGGCCCACGCGTGGGCGAGGCTCACGTAGGTGCTGCAGAAGACGCAGGACTCCCCGGCCCGGTACGACTCCCAGAACGTGCTCCCGGTGCCCTGCGGGTGGTTGAGCATGTAGCCCCACTGGCGCCGGATGATGTCGACCCCGGCCTGGTCGGCGGCCTGGCCGCCCGCCGCGAAGTGGGCGTTGACCTCCATGGAGCCGGAGAAGACCCCGGGGTTCCCCTTGTTCTCCGGGGCGGTCGAGCCGACGTCGTTCCAGTTCGTGGTCAGGTAGGCGCTGATCCGGCGTGCCTTGGCCCGGTCGGCGAGGCCGTACCAGACCGCGAGCGCGTTGCCGTCCTGCGCGTGGATGGGCGAGGTGGGGTAGAACTTGTAGGCTCCGGTGGCCTCGTCCCACAGGTGGGTGTCGACGGCGGTGCGCAGCGCCGCCGCCCGGTCGGCGTAGGACCGCGCGAGCGCCGGGTCGCCCTGGACCTCGGCGAGCTTCGATCCCGTGGTGAGCACCCGCCACAGCAGCACGTTGGCGATGAGGTTCTCGCCCTTGGCGAGGATCCGCACCGAGTCGGAGGTGCCGGTGATCGACAGCAGGCCCCGGTCGTTCACCTTCTGGCTGATGAAGTCGACGCCCTGCTTGTAGTCCTCCCAGATCCCGCCGAGCCAGCCGCGGTCCCCGGTGTAGAGGTAGTAGTCCCAGGTCGTCGCCAGGGTCCACATGTGGTAGGTGTCCGACCCGTACTTGTTCAGCATGGGCCCGGCGTAGGGCAGCTCACCGGTGTCCCGCTGGTGCAGGTAGACCGTGGTGAGCGCGTTGCGGGCCGACTCGGTGTCGTTGAAGGCGGCGTAGGCCGCGGGGATCTCGATGCCGAGGTCGCCCGGCCAGACCGTGCGGTCGCGTTTGGCGCCGTCGACCAGGATCGTGTCGCCCACGCCCACGTCGCCGCTGTTGTCCCAGGCTACGGGGGGCGCCTCCCAGATCCGCCCGGTCTTCGGGTCGATGGTGTTGAGCTGGATCGTGTACGCGCCGGCGTACCAGATCTTGTTGAGCAGCTCGTCGCTGGAGTAGAAGTAGTTCGCGTACGCCCGCGGGTCGGCCATCTTCGGAGCCGGCGTGAAGTACAGCGAGACCTGGTCGAGATCGACCCAGCCGGCGGAGTCCATGAAGATCGTCAGGTACCGGAACCCGCCGCGCAGGTGCTTGGCGGGCGTGGTGTAGGTGGTCCCGCCGTTCACCTCGGCGTAGAGGGCTCCGTCGCGGCTGCGCGGGCCGCCGGTCGAGGCGTCGGAGACGGTGCCCACGTACGCCGACGACTCGTTGAACGCCAGGCCGACGCGCTGCGCGCCGTCGGACCCGGCGAAGCGCAGGGTGACCAGGCCGCTGACGTTCTTGCCGAAGTCGAGGGTGACGTAGGATCCGGCGCCGCTGATGCGGGTGGGCTTCCCGGAGAGGACGGCCGCGGCGTCCGTCACCGTGCCCTGGGTGTTGTGGATCGCGACCGGTTTCACGGTCCGGGACGGCGGTGAGTAGTTGTAGGCGTCCCAGGGCCGCTCCTGAGTGGCGGGTGAGACCGGCTCGGCGTCGGCGACGGCCGACGGGACCAGCAGGGTGGGGGCCAGCAGGGCGGACAGGGACGCGGCGGCGAGCATCCCGCGGGCCGATCGCCGGGTGGCGGGGGTGCCGGGAGTGGTGGGGGTGTTGGGGGTGCGTTGCTTCTGGATGTTCACACATACCTCGCGCGGTGGGGCTGATGGGGGTGGCGATGAGGTTGGGAAGTGAAGCGGGCCGGGTGGGGCGCGGGCCCCGCGGCGGTCACCCGCCGCGGGACCCGCGGGAAGGCGGATCGGGCGTCACCCTTCCGAGAGGGGGGCCTGGCCGTAGGGGACGAGCCGGACCGGGCCGACGAGGCCGTAGTTCTGGCGGGCCGCGGTGCCGTAGACGCCGGGGTCGGAGACCCGCAGGCGGTTGTTCAGCGTGGTGGCGACCTCGACCTCGATGGTGTTGCCGCCGCGGCGCAGGTGGGAGCCGAGGTCCACGACCGGGTTGATCAGGTCGACGGGCGGGAGCTTCCTGCCGTTGACGGTCACCCGGCAGGTGTCGAACACCTCGCCGAGTTCCAGGTAGGCGCCGTACCCGCCGGTCCAGCCGTCGCCGAGCTCGACGACGGCGGTGTAGCGGCCGATGCCCGAGACGTCCGCCAGTTCGGGGATCTGCGGCCACGGCTTGAGGGCGTCGAGCGCCGGCTTCCGCGTGGTGACGGCCGTCTCGGTGGCCGAGGCGCCCGGCCCCCAGTCCTCGACCTCCAGCTGCCACGCGGTCAGCGTCATGGGCTCGGGCAGGGCGCCGATGACGGTCGTGACCGTGCGGCCGTTGGACAGGACGCTCTCGTAGCTGCCGGCCCGGGTGTCGCGCACCACCAGTTCGCCGTCGACGAAGCGGGCCTCGCCGGCGGTGGTGGCGGTGACGTGCGGGCTGCGGCCGCCCTCGGCCTCGAACAGGCCGGGCCGGCCGAGCGCGATGACGGTCGTCTCGCTCGGCTGGAGGGTCACCCGCACCCGGACGCGCCCGTTCTCCTCGGTGTAGGCGGCGATCCGCTCGGCCCGGCCGGTCCACAGGTCCAGCCGGTACGGCACCGCGTCGCGGGTGGTGCGCGTCAGTGAGACCTCGTGGTCGATCGCGGCGACCGGCGGCTTGACGGTCTCGGCGTGCTTGCCGTTGCAGAGGTAGTAGTAGTCCACCCCGTCGGCGACCCGGCGGGCGTTGAGCAGGGTGGAGCTCCGCCCGTACACCGTGTCCGGGAGCAGGCCCAGCTCGGCCAGGGCGTCCCCGACCTTCGCCTTGTCGGTCACGGCACGCACCTTGGGCTGGGCGAACACCTCGGTGAGGACCGCGCGCAGGCGCTCGTTCTCGCCCTCCTTGGCGACGCCGGGCACCTTGGCCACGGACCAGTCGCCGAGGAAGACGAGCGGCAGCCCGGCCCGGGTGTAGCCGAGCAGCTTCTCGGCGACGGCCACCGGGAGCGTGCACTCACCGCCGGCGAACAGGTCGCCCTCGACGAACAGGACCTTGTACGCGGGCCCTTCGGGTGCCAGCCGGCCGCCGGACACGGTCGCGTTCGGCAGGTCGAGCAGCGGCGCGCTGACGAACTGGTGGGTCCAGCCGAGCGGGATGCCGGTGGCGGTGAACCAGTTGGCGCCGATCCCGGTCTTGCTGTAGCCCTTCTGCCGGAAGACCGCCACGTCGATCTTGGGCGTGCCGGCCTGCATGACCTGGTGGATGCGGCTCAGGTAACCGGACACGTCCCGGGCGTGCCGCCAGGTGGGGTGGCGGGGGCCCCACGACTCGGAGTAGCCGATGCCGCCGTTGTAGGGGGTGAAGGCGGCGAAGCCCGGCCAGTTCACGCCGGGGGCGGCGGCGTAGGAGAAACCGTGCAGGTAGGTCTGGTTCAGCCCGGCCGCGTACGCGCCGCCCATGGTCCGCAGGATCTTCTCCCACGTCGTGTTGTAGGCGCCGCCCTGGTAGGCCGCGGCCTCGCACGACAGCACGGTCCGGCCGGCCATGTCCCGGCCGCCGGCCAGGGTCCGGTAGTCGTCGAGGTTCTTGAACCCCAGCGACTCGCCCTCGGGGATGTCGAGGATGGCGGCGGCGGCGATCGCGTCGGTCTCCAGCCCGTACGGCTGGGCGCGCAGCTGCAGCCCGATCGAGTGCGCCCAGTCGCGGAGCATCGTGAAGTGGTGCTCGTTGAACAGGTCGGAGACCGTCTCCCAGAAGTCGTGCCGGACGTGCCGGGTCAGCTCCGCCTCGTACGAGTAGACCGGGCTCTCGTTGTGGCGCACGATCACCGGCAGGTACGGCGCGAGCGGGTAGCCCCTGCGCCGCTCGAACTCGGCGGGCAGGTCCGGCGTCCAGTTGAGCGCGTCGGTCTCCAGCTCGATGGAGTCCTCGAACAGGGCGCCGCCGGACTGCTTCAGCAGCTCACGGATCCGGGGGGTCAGCAGGTTGGCCTCCCAGAAGTCGATCACCGCCTGGGTGCCGGCCGGGCTGAAGTGGTCGACGACGTAGGAGAGCGGGTCGGTGTGCGGGTCGGACTCGGGGCGCTGGCCGGAGCCGCGCTCCCAGTACGACAGCAGGATCCACTGTCCGTCGGCCGGGGCGGTCCAGCTGATCCGCCCGTCGGCGACCTGACCGGTGAGGTCCTGGACGGAGGCGAGGTCGAGCCCGGTCTCCTTCCTGGTGGAGTTGGCCGTGTTGACCCGGACCGCCTGGACGAGGAGGAGCTTCTGCGCGGTGACACCGGGGGCCGCCGCGGCGACGGGGGCGGGGACGGGGCCGCTGTAGGCGGCGCCGGCCGCCACGGTCACGGAGCCGTAGGCGAGTTCCTTGACGGCGGCGGGGCTGTCGGCGGTGATGGTGGGGACGGCGGCGGGCCAGCTCGGCCCGAGGGTGATGTCGATGGTGATCCCGCGCTTGGCCGCCTGGTCGAGGGCGGCTTCCACGGCGGCGTTCCACGCCGGGGTGCCCCAGCCGTTGACGGCCACGTCGAGGATCGACTTGTCCCTGATGCTGTGGTGGACGGCGGCGATCTCCGCGCCGCCGAAGCCGGCGTCGGCGATCTGGTCGACCTCGCGCCTGATCTCGGCGAGGTCCACCTTCGCGTCCGGCCACCACCAGCGGAACCGGGGCCGTACGGCGCTGCCGGGGTTGGCGAACCAGCCGGCGAGGTCGCCGTCCCCGCGGAAGGTCCGGGTGCGGGCCTGGGCGGCGGCCGCGCCCAGGGGGGAGCCCCAGCCGACCGCGGCGGCTGCTCCGGCGAGGGCGCCCGCCTGCAGGACGCGCCTGCGGGTGAACCGGGCTCCCCGGCTGCTGTCGTCACTCATGGTCGTACTTCTCCTGGAGGGTGCAGAGGTGTTCTCGGGCATGGCGGGATGGGCCCCGGACCGGGGAAGGCGGTCCGGGACCGGTGTCGGTCGGGTGCCGGGTGGTTTCCCGGGGAGAAGGGCCGCGGGGTACGGCTTCCCGTTCGGGAAGCGACGTCCCGGAGGCCGCGTGGCGCGGCGCCGCCCGGCGGGGCGCCGTCCGGCGGCGGGCCGTCATCCGGTGTGCGGTGGGGGATGCGCGGGGGTGCGCGATGGGCGCGTGGGGGATGGCCGGTGGGGCGGGGATGGGCGGTGGGTGCGCGCGGTCGTCGGCGCGGTGGGGGGACACGTGGTGGGGGTTGGGGGCGGCCGTCGGCCCCGGTCACCGCCGGGTGCCCGGATGGCGGGTGCCCGGCGGGACGCCGTCG